>JAGQXC010000353.1 GCA_020436785.1 Saprospiraceae bacterium
ATCACAATCAGACAACCGCTGTTGCTTCAGCCGTCCAGGCCATCTTATCCGGCTTTATTGTTGCCGTAAAGGGAATTGGTGGCTATTTATTGATGGCAGATGCCACCAATCCCAAGGCCGTGGAGCTTCTCAGAGAACGAAAGCACCGTCCTGCCAAGCCCTTTGCCGTGCTTTACGGTGATCGTGAGCTGCTTGAACAAGACGTACATCTGGATGAATTATCCTGGCAGCAATTGGTGAGTCCCGCTTCCCCGATCGTACTCTTGCCATTTAAAGATGAGGAACCGTTGTCCGGAATCCAACGCCTTCAGATTGCACCGGGCCTCACCCAACTGGGCGTGATGTGGACCTATTCACCACTTTTAGAACTAATCAGTAAAGAGGCTGCCCGCCCACTCATCGCGACCAGTGGGAATCGCAGCGGTTCACCGATCTACTTTCAGGATGAGGAAGCCAGATCCGGACTGGAGAGCATCGCCGATTTTTTTCTGGTCAATGATCGTCCAATCGTGGTACCCCAGGACGATAGTGTCCTCCGATTGTCTCCGGTTTACAAACAACGGATTGTATTGCGCCGAAGCCGTGGGATGGCTCCTTCATTGGTTCCTTCTTTGCTTCCCGATTCCGATGAATGTTTGCTCGCCATGGGCGCTTCGCTTAAAAGCACATTTGCTTTCACCTTTCATCAAAATACCTACATCAGCCAATATTTGGGAGACAGTGATCATTACCAGGTGCAAGTCGCTTATCAACAAACCCTGGACCATTTATTGCACACAACGGGCGCTCAACCTACCGTTCTCTTAGTCGACCGGCATCCTGAATACTCCTGCACACGATTGGGTAAACAACGGGCCACCGACGGCAATCTGCCCGTGTTTGAAATCCAGCACCACCAGGCACATTTCCTGGCGGTCATGGCGGAGCATGAATTAGTGACCAGCGATCAACCGGTGCTGGGCTTTATCTGGGATGGAACCGGATTGGGAGAAGACGGTCAGATCTGGGGTGGTGAAGTGATTCGATATGAGCGTGGTGTTCTGACGCGGATAAATCATCTGCAATACGTGGCCCACCTTGCCGGTGACCGCATGGCCCGCGACACCCGGTTACCTGCCATGGCTTTCAGTCAAAAAAACCCGGATGTCTATGCGCAATTGCAGCAACAGTTTGATCCCACGGCCTGGAAGGTTTACCATCAGATGCTGGAAAGTACGCCGGCGTTGTGGACTTCCAGCATAGGGCGACTTTTTGATGCGGCCGCCTGTTTGTTGGGATTGGCTGAGCTTCAATCGTTTGAGGGGGAAGCGGCCATGTTACTGGAAGCCCAGGCTTGGAAAGGGGTGGAGAACGATGGATGGGACATGGATCCCTACGCCGTATCTCCCTGGGATGGTAACGAGCTTATTCTGGCTCTTTTCCATGATAAAAGCCCCGTTCCTAACCGGGCTGCACGTTTTCATCGCACGTTAATCGATTGGATGTACGTGGAGACCGTTGCTCAGGTTGGCATCCGGCAAATTGTGTGCAGCGGTGGTGTTTGGCAAAATGCCATGTTGGTGGATATGGCCTTGCATTTTCGGCCAGACGGGTATAAATTGTATTTTCAGGAAAAGCTCTCTCCGAACGACGAAAGCATCTCTTTTGGACAGTTGGCTTATTACCATTATGTGATTCGAAAAAATCAAATCTGGCCGGATGACCAGATTCCATCAAAAAACTAAAAACCGGAACGTCATGTGTTTAGCCATTCCCGGAAAAATTACCAGCATCACTGAACACCTGGAAGGGACTTTTCGCACCGGAAAAGTTTCCTTTGGAGGCATCGTCAGAGAAACCAATCTCAGTATGGTACCCGATGCGAATGTTGATGATTTTGTGCTTGTCCACGTTGGTGTGGCCATCAGTGTCATTGATGAAGAGGAAGCCCAAAAAACCTTTGATTTGCTCAAAGAAATGGGTGAATTGGAAGACCTTGGACCTGAACCAAAGCTGGAGGGATCATGAAATATTTAACCGAATATCGCGATGCGAACCTGGTTCATGAATACGTGACTCGCATTCACCGGTTGGTCACGCACCCCTGGTCCATTATGGAAATTTGTGGTGGTCAAACCCATGGTTTGGTCAAAAATGGCATCCTGGAAATGTTGCCTCCCCAGGTGACAATGGTGCACGGACCCGGCTGTCCGGTTTGTGTCACTCCATTGCATTTGATCGATGATGCGATCGACCTCGCCTATCGGCCGGAAGTGATCATGACCTCTTTTGGCGATATGATGCGGGTCCCCGGATCCCGGGAGTCCTTACTGGAAGCAAAGGCTAACGGAGCCAACATTCAAATGGTTTATTCACCGCTGGATGCCGTCCGATTGGCTCAAAGGCATCCGGACCGGCAGATTGTTTTTTTTGCCGTGGGCTTTGAAACGACGGCACCTGCCAATGCTCTCTCTGTCATCCAGGCCAGAGCGATGGGACTATCCAATTACAGCATTCTCACCTCTCATGTCCTGGTTCCTCCTGCAATGGAAGCCATTCTCTCCGACCCGGAAAGCCGGGTGGATGGTTTTCTGGCGGCCGGGCACGTCTGCACCATCATGGGGCTGGAAGAGTATTATCCCATTGCTGAAAAATACCGTGTACCCATTGTAGTAACCGGCTTTGAACCGGTCGACCTTCTCCAGGGCATTTATGAGACGTTGAAACAATTAGAGGAGGGAACGTACCGGGTAGAGAATCAATATGCACGGGTGGTACAGGACCAGGGGAATCCCAATGCCATTAAGGTCATCCACCAGGTATTCACTACCTCCAACCGGATCTGGCGTGGGATTGGTGAGATTCCATCCAGTGGGTATGAAGTGGATGTGGAATATGGTGATTTTGATGCCCGCCGGAAATTTAACCTGGGCGACCGGGAAGTACCTGAACACCCGGATTGCATTGCCGGTGAAATCCTGAAGGGTCTGCGCAAACCTTACCATTGTTCACAGTTTGGGAAAGGTTGTACGCCGGAGCATCCTCTGGGAGCACCGATGGTCAGCTCGGAAGGGGCCTGCGCGGCGTATTATCATTTTGCTCAAATGAAAAATGAAATGGTTCATGGCGGATAGACTCACCATGCGATTGCAATGCCCGGTGCCAAAAATGGATTTTGAGGTCATCCAACTGGGTCACGGCAGTGGCGGATTAATGACGCATCGATTGCTGAAAAGCGGCGTCTTTGAAGTGTTGCAAAATGAATTTCTGAAGGAGGAACACGATGGAGCGGTTCTGCAATTGAATGGAAAAACCGCCATCACCACGGACAGTTTTGTGGTGTCACCGCTCTTTTTTCCTGGCGGAAACATCGGAGACCTGGCCATCAATGGAACGGTTAATGATCTGGCCATGTGCGGTGCAAAACCGGCTTATTTAACCCTGGCCTGCATCCTCGAAGAAGGTTTTCCGTTGGCTGATTATTGGGAAATACTGTTAACCATCCGTGAAGCTGGTAAAGCAGCCGGAATAAAAATTGTTTCAGGGGATACCAAGGTGGTTGAGAAAGGCAAAGGGGATGGAATTTTTATTAATACCACCGGTGTAGGCACGGTGCATCCCCGGGCCGACATCCGCGCCAGCCGTATCCAACCGGGTGATGTGGTCCTTGTGAGTGGTCCGGTGGCTAGTCACGGCATGGCCATCATGTCGGTACGCGAAGGGCTTGAATTTGAAACGACCCTGCAAAGTGACTCGGCGCCAGTCCATGACATCGTTTGGGATCTGCTGGAAAATTATGGATCTGCTATCCGCTTCTTACGGGATCCTACCCGGGGAGGTATTGCTTCTTCCCTGAATGAAGCTGCTTCCCAACGCAAGTTAGGCATCCGGTTGCAGCAGACGGAAATACCCATGCTGGAAGAGGTTGAGGGTGCCTGTGAATTATTGGGGATGGATCCGTTATACGTTGCCAATGAGGGCATTTTCCTGGCCATTGTCGCCCCGGATATCGCGCAGCAGGCCGTGGAAAGGATGCATCAATTTCCACGGGGCGCTCAGGCAGCCATCATCGGCCAGGTCGTCACCGAACATCCTGGCCAGGTGGTGCTAGACAGTTCGATCGGGGGTAAACGGGTGGTTGCCATGCTGGCCGGGGAGCAGTTGCCCCGGATATGTTAATCACGTACGTTGTTGTTGGAGTCTCTGCTTTGAAGAATATTGTTCTATTGCATTGTCATACTATTGTCGTGTCAATGTCGTAAGCGTTTAATTTCCAATCTATTATCTTCGGGTAAAAAGAAATGGATATTGGACAAAAAATCAGGGATTACCGGATTCGCAAAGGGTTATCCCAGGCAAAGTTGGCGGAGTCATCAGGATTATCCACACGAACCGTACAGCGGATTGAGGCTGGAGAGAACACACCAATAGGGGATACGCTCATTCGTCTATGCGAGGTATTACAGGTGGATCTGAATGAGCTTCAGCAAGATCTGCCAGTTCGAGTTAATGGGTATTTACAAATACTTCCATTAGCGGCTCTTTTGTTTTTAATTCATCCGGTGTATGGGTTGTTGGCAACCTGGGTCTTATGGCTGCTTAAGAAAGATGGTTTTGAAAGCATTAAACAGGTTGGTGGAAGAATTGTAAAATTCGAGCTTATTTGGGTGGTAACATTTTATGGGTTACTAATAGTCAATTATCCATCTCAAATCTTTGCCGTCAACATTGAATTGAGCGCATTATTAGTGGCTTTGCTTACCGGAGATCTGCCCTTATTTGTTTATTTGATAACTGGACTTTATTTGATCCACCTCATCGCTATCTTCCTGTTTTACCTACGGGCGAGATCAATCCAATAGGTGATCTATCTGCGATTTTATCGATTCGTCAGCACGTCAGCACGTCAACACGTCAACACCTCAACCCCTCAATACCTCACCTGCCATCCTTCCACAAAATAGGTCGTCCTTCCTCCGATCTTCATGGATTCAGCGGCTCCGGGACCGTTAGGGTTTTGGGCGCCGGGTTCGCGCCATTTCCAAAACCAATCTTCCGGGTACACTTTGTAATAGGCGTCCCGTTCGCATGCCAGGGTGAGGATCTCCCGCATTTTCCGGTGCATCTCCTGTTGTTTCTTCGCCGGGATCGATCCGGTTTTTGAAGCCGGATGTACCCGGCATTGATAGCAGATTTCGTCGGCATAGAGGTTGCCGATGCCGGCCAACAAGGATTGATCCATTAGCCAGGATTTGATGGGCGTGTTCCGGCCTTCCATTTTTTTCATCCAATCATCCAGGGTGATGTCCAACGCATCGGGACCTAACCCGACTTCCTGAATAAACCGGTCCAAGTCCTCGATGTAATGGATGCGTCCAAACTTGCGCGGGTCGTCAAAACCAATGTACCGTCCATTCGACAATTGCCAATTGAATCGCTCATACCGGGATCGCTCAAGGGGATCATTGTAATACCTCAGGTCCCCGGTCATACCTAAATGCAGCAATACGTAATCGTCCTGATCCAAACGGGCAAACAAATATTTACCACGCCGGTACGTGCCTTCGACCATTCTTCGTTCGAGCCGGCTGCTAAATTCATCGCCGCCAAGATTGCGTAAGATGTGATCATCCCAAACTTCAACCCGGTGAATGCGGTGACCGACGGCTTCCTCCTGAAGCATTTTCTGGACGGTATTTACTTCTGGTAATTCTGGCATATAGGAAGGAACACGTATTTTATTAATTGGTTTGGCGGGAACAGTTACCGAGATTGGCCAGGAAGGTTGTATTTTCCCTAATCAAAAGTCATACGTTTCCATGGCCTGTAAGCACTCAATGATATTATTGCTCTTGCCCATCCTGCTGATCCAATGTACCAAGAAAACGCCATTTTATATGGAGCCGGGATATTTTGGGTACGATCAGGCATTTTTGCAACAACATCTCGATGACGTAGTTCTCCTTTCCTCTACGGACAGTTTGCACCAGATCCTGGTGTCTCCACAATTGCAAGCCCGGGTCTTTACAAGTACGGCGGAAGGACGGCAGGGCAGGAGTTTCGGATGGATCAACTATTCATTGCTCCAGGATAAATCGATGAGCCCGCAGTTTAACCCGTATGGAGGTGAAGACCGCTTCTGGCTGGGCCCGGAGGGAGGGAGGTATGCGCTGTATTTTCCGGCCGGCAAACCGCAGTCCTTTGAAAACTGGCTGGTTCCCGCGCCGTTCGACCGTGAGCCATTTGAAGTGATTGAACAGGACCTGGTTTCCTTGCATTGCCGCTCAAAATTTCAAATCACGAATTATGCCGGAACACCATTGAAAGTACAGGTGGACCGCACCCTGCAGTTGCTTGATCAGCCAGGGATAGAGCACGCGTTAGGGATTGAAATTCCCCGGGGATTGCAATGGGTTGGTTACAGCTCCCGGAATGTAGTTACCAATAAGGGTGAAAATGCCTGGACCCGGGAAGGTGGTTTGCCATCGATTTGGATCCTGGATATGTTTCCACCCAGTCCAAAGGCCGCAGTGATCATCCCGTTTCGGCAGGGGGATACATCTGAATTCGGCATGATTGTACGAACCAATTATTTCGGTGAGATTCCGGCGGAACGCCTGCAAATCCATGACGATTATCTACTTTTTAAGGCAGATGGAACGTATCGTAGCAAGATTGGCATTCCACCCTTGCGAGCCCGTCCGGTAGCCGGAAGCTATGATCCCGAACATCAGACGCTGACCATTGTCCAGACGGCGGATATCGATGCCGGAGGCGTCTATGTCAATTCGGTGTGGGGCACCGACACAGATCCCTACGATGGGGATGTGATCAATGCCTACAACGACGGGCCATTGGATGATGGTGGCCAGTTGGGGCCATTTTTTGAAATTGAGTCGTCCTCTCCAGCCCTGGATCTGGACCCGGACGCAAATTATGAACACCTGCAACGCACCTTCCATTTTACGGGCGACCCGGGTACGCTGAATCAAATCATGCAGACGGTCCTCGGTGTGACCGTTTTGGATGTTGAAAAATTCTTACAACCTCAATTGCAGTAATATGCCTGGATCCTGGCACCTCTATCATACCCCTGACCACCTGTTCGTTCGAAGGAATCAAGCCTGGTGGCAGGCGCCCGGGGAACTGACCTGGACCACCCTGACCAATCGTAACGGGCTTTTTCAATGGTTGACCGACCACTATTCCGAGTGGGAACATTTGTCTTCCCCTCCCGATCTTTCCCGCTGGCTGCCTCCGGTGGAGACTCAGGAGGTATGGGCTGCCGGGGTTACTTATTACCGTAGCCGGGATGCACGCATGGAGGAGTCGCAACAATCCGGAGGAGCTACTTTTTACGACAAGGTCTATGTTGCGGATCGTCCCGAACTCTTCTTCAAAGCATTGGGCCACCGGGTGTCGGGACATCACGATGCGGTTCACATCCGGAAGGATTCGGAATGGAATGTTCCGGAGCCGGAGCTTGCTTTATGGATTACTTCGGAAGGAAGCATCGAAGGTTTTGCGATTGGCAATGACATGTCCTCCAGGGATATTGAAGGAGAAAATCCATTGTATCTACCCCAGGCAAAAGTATACGATCGCAGTCTGGCATTGGGTCCCTGTCTGTACGTACCGGAGCAACCTCTTCCAGGTGATACCCGCATCCAGATGATCATCGAACGCCGGCGTCAGGTGGTCTTCAGCGGAGAAACAACTTTAGATCAACTCAAGCGCAAATTGGACGAATTGGTGTCGTATTTATTTCATTCCATGGATTTTCCGGATGGTGTCTGGTTGTTGACCGGAACCGGCATTGTTCCTCCACCCCAGTTTACCTTGAATCCTGGTGATGAGGTATCCATCGAAATTGAACCGATCGGAATGTTGATGAATAAGGTGCACTATTTCTCCCGGGATTGATTCATTGATTGCTCATGGAATAGGGCAGGCTCTCCTCCTTGACGGCCCGGTTGAGCTTTGGTTTATTGGTCATTCCAAATAACAGGACCCCACCTGACATGATTTCATCGTACTCCAGATAAGAACGGTCAATCGGTTGGTGATTCAAGAACGCATTCTGGATGTAAATGTTGTCGTCGTTATTGTCGTCGCTATTGATTGAGAAAGTTTTACCATTTTCCAGCTCCAGCCTCACCAAGTCAAACAGCGGGCTTCCCAGGGCATATTGGTTGGACGCCGGGGTAACCGGGTAAAATCCCAGGGCGCTGAAGACATACCAGGCCGAAGTTTGACCGTTATCCTCATCACCGCAATAACCATCCGGAGTGGGACTATACAATTTGCGCATGACTTCACGCACCCATTTCTGGGTTTTCCAGGGCTGTCCGGCATAATCGTACAGATAGATCATATGCTGGATCGGCTGATTTCCATGGGCATAGTTACCCATATCCATGACCTGCATTTCGCGGATTTCGTGAATGGTGAAGCCATAATAACTGTCATCGAATGAAGGTGGCATGGAGAAGACGGTGTCAAGCATCGCTACAAAGGGCTGCTTCCCTCCCATGAGCTCAATCAACCCCTGAATGTCTTGAAATACAGACCAGGTATAATGCAAACTGTTGCCTTCGGTAAACGCATCGCCCCATTTCAGGGGATTGAAGGGTGACTGAAACTGGCCGTTTTCGTTTTTACCGCGCATCAGCTTGTGTTCCGGATCAAACAGGTTTTTATAATTCTGTGCCTGCCGGTAAAAACGGTCGGCAATTTCTTTTTCGCCCATTTTGGCAGCCATCTGTGCAAGTGCGAAGTCATCGTAAGCATATTCCAGCGTTCTGGCGGCATTTTCAGGTATCCCTACATCGTAAGGAACGTAACCTAGCCGGTTGTAATATTCAACCCCCGCCCGGCCAACCGAGTTGACCGGCCGGCCGTCCGGTTCATTCGCATTCTTCAACATGGCTTCCAGCAGAATACGTGCGTCCGATTCGGAGGGTATATTTCCTTTGAGGTATGCATCGGCGATCAATGACGCCGAGTTCGACCCGACCATGCAATCGCGGTGACCGGGGCTGGCCCATTCCGGCAGCCATCCCGATTCCTGATAGGTATTGACCAGGCCCTGCATGATCTTGGTCGATAGGGATGGGTACATCAGATTGAAAAAGGGAAAAACGGCTCTGAAAGTATCCCAAAAGCCGTTGTCGGTAAACAGGTATCCGGATTCCACTTTACCATTGTACGGACTATAATGAACGACAACATCCCTGCTGTCGTATTCGTAAAATGCACGGGGAAACAACAACATCCGGTACAAACAGGAATAAAAGGTCCGGATGTTCTCCGGATGATCGTCCTGGATGGTAATGCGTTCAAGTTCTTTGCTCCAGGCATTTCGGGACAGGGTGACATCTTGCTGGAAGGGCCGTTCCGGCAGTTCCTGCGACAAATTTCGTTCGGCTTGTTCCGGGCTGATGAAGGATGAAGCGACCCGAACCTGAATCTTTTCACCCCGCTGCGTGGAGAATCCTACAATGGCTCCGACATGATCACCTTCCTGCATTTTATGGCCTCGTTGTAATTTCCACTCATCCTGCCACGTATGGGTGACCGTAAAATCGTGATCAAATACGGCGACAAAATAATTGTGAAAGTTTTCCGGGACACCACCGTGATTGTTCCGGCAATAACCGACGATCTTGCGTTCCTCTGGGATGATTTTCACCATGGAACCGCCATTGAATGCATCCAGGATAATGTATGAGGAATCACTCTCCGGAAACGTAAATTGAAAATGGGCAGCGCGCTCGGTAGGAGACATTTCCATGGTTACGTCGTAATCAGCCAGGTAGACGGAATAATGATATGGATGGACCACCTCAGCTTTGTGTGAAAACCACGATTCCCGCTCATCTTCCTGGTACTTCAATTTACCTGTTACGGCCATCAGCGAGAATGCCGCATAATCATTGATCCAGGGACTGGGTTGGTGGGTTTGTTTTATTCCCCGGATTTTCGAAGCCGCGTATTGATAGGTCCAGCCATCGCCCATTTTATTGGTCATGGGTGTCCAGCTGTTCATACCCCACGGCAAGGATATGGATGGATAGGTGTTGCCGTGAGACATGTCGAATTTGGAATCGGTACCCATCAGCGGGTTAATCATATCTACCGGATCTACCGGCTGTGACTGCAGTGTCAAAGCGAGCAAGACAAGCAAGAAACTCCAGAACATTCGATGGTACATAATCGATTACTATTGTGGCGATGAATGTCTGGAATAGTCCAGCGGGATCAAAGCTATTCAGCTTTATTTTTCTCCAGAACCACCAATAATCTGCTTTGATGACCCAACAAGCGGTTGGCCAAACGGTCGGTGATGTCCCATAAGGGATAGGGGAGATGCCTGAGCAGTACATGGGTCTTCAATAACACCAGACCTTTGTTCAGGAATGGCTTTGTATGCGGAATTTCATCCAGTCCTGCCAGGTGTAAATTGTCCCGGATGAATTTTTCATTGACCGAATGGAGGTGGGCGTGCAGGGGTGTTTTTTGATTGCAGTGGATGCACAGGGAATATTGGATGACTTCATTGTAAGGAGTGGTCAGAATCAGCTTTCCTCCCGGCGTGGTTACCCTGTACAGTTCCAAAAGAAATGACGGTACATTTTCAACATGTTCCAGCACTTCCGAAGCCACGACCACGTCAAAGGTATTGTCCGCAAAAGGGATGGCTTGTGCATCACATTGCACAACCAGGTGATTCGCATGGTCAAGCTTTTGCCGGGCTTTGCGGGTATTGGCGGTGGAGATGTCCATCGAGCAAATCTCTACGCCGGGGCGCTTCTCAATGCAATGTCCCGCCAACCAGGCATTTCCACATCCGGTGTCAAGGATGCGCCGGGCATTTTTAGGAATTTGGCGGGTAATGGTCTCCTGGAGACGACGCGATTCATGAAGGGATGCTCGATTGGTTGATGTGCTATAATAATCGAACACTTCTGCATCGATCTCATAATGCTCACGGTATGAAGTGGATGATGGATCCCTCTGTTCCCGCAGTAACAGTTGCCAAACGCCGAGCTTAAGTGGGTATCGATGGCCGGAAGCACTGATCAATTCAGTGCCTGAAGAGTTTGATTGGAGGCGTTCCCCGGTAAGTGGACATTGCATATGCTGGATCAAGGTCATCATACGGGTATTCTCGTTGCTTATCCTCCCAGTTGAACACTGAACAGGTGGCCGATGCCAAAAGTGATGGCTGCGGCCATCGCACCAAAAAAGACCTGCCGCAGTCCGGATGACCACACCGGTTTACCGGTCATCAGGGTAATCATGGCCCCAATGCCAAACAGGCCTAATGCGCTAAGGCCAATACTCCACCAGGTGGCCCAGGAAGTTTGCAGGAAAAAATAAGGCAGAACCGGTATGATGGCGCCCAGGGCAAATAAAATGAAAGAAGCAATGGCGGCTTCCCAGGCGGAACCTCCCAATTCTTCAGGATCAATTCCCAATTCTTCACGGGCGAGAATATTCAAGGCTTGATCTTCATTTTGCATTTGCTGTTTTGCCAGCTCCAGCGCTTGCTCCTGCGATAATCCTTTGGCTTGGTGGATCAGTGAAAGTTCAAGTTGTTCTTCTTCGGGATTGGTAGACAATTCTTCACCTTCCAGGTCCAGTTGACGTTGGAAAAGTTCTCTGGCGCTTTGTACGGACAGCCATTCGCCTAAAGCCATGGATAAGGCACCAGCGAGCAATCCGGCCATTCCGGTAACCAGAATGTATTTGTTGGCAACGGCAGCTCCGGCGACACCCATGACCAGGCTGAGGTTGGAAACCAGGCCGTCGTTGGCGCCCAAAACCGCAGCGCGCAAGGCATTGCCTCCCACGTTACGGTGACGTCTTTCTATGGTTCCTAACCGGCGGGGATCAACGGTTTTTTGCTGATCCTGAATTCCTTGCAGGATTTGAATGTGATGCAGTAATCTTCCACGGTGCTGGGGTGAAGTGTTTCGAGCTTGTCCGGCAGCGATTGCCCGCTCGGTCTGGATCAGGTCCCCCAATATCATCTGCGCGCCGAACCGCTTTGCCAGTGATGCTTTGACTCGTGCTTGCCAACTGGGTCGCAATGCCCGGGCCTGGGCCTCGTTCATGCCAGCTCTTTCCAGAGCATGAATCACATGACGCTGTTCGATGCCTGCCATTTGTAAATAAATCTTTCGGATGGCCTCTTCTTCTTCCAGTTCGGCCAGTGTTTTGTAAAGGTAGGAGGCATCGACCTCGTTCTGGATCAAACCAAGGGATTTTTTCGCAGCGGACATGGTCATTCTTTGTACTTTGAGGCAAGTTATAAAGAGTCTAAATGATACAAAAGCCTGGGTTACTATTCCTTCTCCTTTTATGGACGGGGATACCTTTATTTTCAGTAAAGCCAAGTGATCCTTTTCTTCTCGTAGAGCATGTTAGTATTGTTCAGATGCCATCTGGTGAAATCTTGCCTGATCAATCCGTACTGATTCATAATGGCCGCTTTGCCAGGATTTTTCCTTCTTCGACCTACCCGGATCTGCCCCTGGAAATGATTGTGATCGATGGAACCGGAAAATACCTGGTACCCGGCATTACCGAAATGCATGCGCATATTCCGGTACCTGAGGCGGAAGACGAATCGTTGGTTGAAGAAACACTTTTTTTATATCTGAGTAATGGTGTAACCACCATCCGGGGCATGTTGGGTAATCCGTATCATCTGGAACTGCGGGAACGCGTTGAAAACGATGAAATACTCAGCCCCCGGATATTCACCTCCAGTCCTTCACTGAATGGGAATACGGTACCCAACGGGCAGGTTGCGGTGGAAAAAGTGCAAGCCTACGCGGACGAGGGATATGATTTTTTGAAGATTCACCCCGGAATCCGCCGGACGGTTTTTGACAGCCTGGTCGCTGCGGCCCATGTGGTCGGAATTTCGTTTGCCGGGCATGTGCCGGATGATGTTGGGATACGTCACGCGATTGCGGCAGGGTATGCCAGCATCGATCACATCGATGGATATATGCAGGGTTTGGTGCCTTTTGAAGAACGGCAGGATCCTTCACAAGCCGGATTCTTCGGATTGAATGTGGCCGGGGTTGCATCGACTGATTCCATTAGCATTCTGGCGACGGCGACACTCGATCAGGGCATTGCAATTGTTCCCACGCAGTCCTTATTTACCCGTTGGTTGGCTCCGGAAGACCCTCGTATTATGATCCAGGAGCCTGAAATGGCCTACATGCCTGCCAAGACACGTTATGCATGGGTACAGAGCAAATCCAGTTTGATTTCGGGTAATGATTACACGGCTGATAAGTATGCGACATTTATGCACTTGCGAATCCAACTGCTTAAAGGACTTTATGATGCCGGGGTGACCCTTTTATTGGGATCGGATGCTCCCCAGGTCATGAATGTCCCGGGCTTTTCATTACAACATGAAATGCAGGCCTGGCAGGATGCGGGGATTCCGCCCGTGGACATCCTGCGTTCGGCTACGGTTCTGCCTGCACAATTTTTTGAATCCGCGAAGGAATTTGGACGGATAAATGAAGGAATGTCCGCAGATGCCATGCTGCTTTCCGCCAATCCGCTGGAGGACATCAGAAACATGGCACAAATTGAGGGCGTATTGGTACGGGGCACCTGGTTGGACAAAGCACAGATTACAGATCGCTTGCAAGAAATTGCAACAATCCATACGGAAGATTAACCGTTTGGTCTATATATCCGGGCTGAAGAGATTCCGCTTCGGTCCAGAAATCTTCCGGTTCATAACCTTAAATTCAGGAGTGAGCAGAGGTCTTTAGGCAGACTGTTTTGAAACCTTCATCTTGAAAGATTAATTGATAATATTATGGCATACTGGATGGTAACCTTATTGGTATGGGCGTTCATGTTCCCCGGCCAATCAACCCGGTATGTACTATCCAAGGGAACCATATTTTTCCGCTCGGACGCACCGCTCGAAATCATCGAGGCACAATCCGAACAATTGCAGGGAGTCATTGACCCGGCTACCCTATCATTCGCATTTTCCGTTCGTAACAGTTCATTTCATGGGTTTAATAACCCACTTCAGCAAGAGCATTTTTATGAAAACTATATGGAGACAGACCATTACCCGACCACGACATTCAGTGGGAAAATATTAGACCCCGTCGATCTTACAAAAGAAGGAGACTACATCGTCCGGGCGAAAGGCATTCTTGAGTTACATGGGATAAAACAAGAACGGATCATCAAAAGTAAGCTAACCCTGAAATCCGGCCACTTGGTGGCATCCTCGCAGTTTACCATCACCCTGCAAGACCATAATATCAGTATACCCCGAATTGTCTATCAAAAGATAGCCGAACAGATCCAGGTCACTGTGGAAGCTGAATTTACGCTTGAATGACCGCAATCGTTCGCCATATTTCCATTCTATGGTTGATAACAACCATCCTTCCTGGCCAAATACTCGCCCAATACCATGTCAATGAAATCCAACTACCCGAGAATCTGGCCGGCGAGCGAATTCATTGTCAATTTGAAGCTTCGAACGGAATCATGTACTTTGGTACTTCCGAGGGTCTTTACCGATACGATGGATGGCGGTTTGAGCGGATTCCGGGAGATCAGCTGACTTCTCAGGATGTCACATCCATCTATGAAGCCGAAGACCATTCCATATGGATAGGGACGGGCAGTGGAGCCATCGGGTTGATGGACGGCCTGGATGCGGTTGCTCTCAAGCCCTGGGAAATTGAAGAAGGCCACCCTGGTGCACGAATTTCCGGTATTTGCCAGGATCAGCAGGGCATTCTCTGGATTGCAACGTATGGGGAAGGAGTTTATGCCTGGACAGGTCATCGATTGTACAACTTTAATCAGGATGACGGCTTGCCTGCCAACGAGATCTACCGGATGGTCCGGGCACCGGATAATGGAGTATGGATCAGTACCGATCTGGGCTTGGCACATTGTTCATTTTCAGTAAATAAGAAGTGGATCCGGACAGTTTCTACCGCTTTGGGTCTGCCGGACAACATCATTCCGGCACTTCATGTCCATGGAGATCGAATTTGGTATGGAACGTTTGATCAGGGTGTCGGCTGGATCGATGTCCAATCCAATCGGATCGAACACGTTACCAATCAATGGACCGGTGGTTCTGCCTCTTCCCTGTTGTTCTGGGAAAAGGATCATGGTTTCGTTGGCACCGCCACCCAGGGACTTTGGGAAATGCAGCGGGGAGTAGCGAGTAAAGTACATTTTACTCCCGGACTTTCCGGCAAGGAAGCCATCACCCATTTGGTGCTCGATCAGGAAGGCATGATGTGGATGATTGTCAATGAACAATACATTTATACGTTTTTGCCTTCCATACAACATTGGGACCATGGACTCGGCGAGGTCCAAAGCATGTTGTATCTGAGTTCCGATTCCATCTGTTTGGGGAAATCGGATGGTCTTACCCTGGCCCATTTGGATCATGGGCCAAGGCTTAATTTGCTTCGTAAAGCCCTGCCGGGAGCCAATGTCATCAGCCTTTACCATGATGCCCATCGCAATATCTACGCGGGCACATTTGGCCAGGGGGTTTATGTCCTTGATTCGCGATTTAATCTGATTGCACACTGGGACGAGCGGAGCGGCCTTTTAAACGGTTCCATCCTTTCGATCACCAGTCAAAGCGACTACATTTGGCTGGCGACGCTGGCTGGCATTAGCCGCATCCGATTCAATCCCCGAAGTGCTCAAACGGTTGAAATCACTAATTATACCAAAGCGGATGGGCTGCCCTCCAACTACATTTATCAGGTATTTACCGACCACCGGCAACGGTTATGGCTTGCGACGGATGGAGCGGGTGTCAGTGTCATGGAACAAGATACTTTTTTGCATTTTCCCACGGTCACCCTGGCTGGTCCCGACGGTGCCGATACCCTGCCAATAGGGAATGTGTACAGCATAACCGAGGATGGGAACGGTCGCTTGTGGATGAATACGGCTTCCCATGGGGTTATCGGTTTGGATAGTGATGGCCGGGTCTTCGAGCAAATAGACCGGACAAAAGGACTGAGGCTTCAGGAAATCAGTACCCTTGCATGGTCAGGAACTCATCTGATTATGGTCGATCGTGATGGTATGGAAGTTTTTCATCCCAAGACAGAGAGTCTGACTTATCTGGGTGAAACAGCCGGGTTGAAGGACCTGGTACTAAACCTCAATGCCGGATGGAATGGACCGGGTGATGGTGTTTGGTTTGTTTCCAATCAAAGCTTGTTCCATTATCAGGAAATCCCGGCATCACGGTTTCAACCAATCCCGGTCATCAAGGATGTACGTATCATCAATGAAGATCTGGAGCAGGTCTCAACGAATCAATTTCGGTATAATCAGAACCATCTACGTATCAGTTACGCTGGGATCTGGAATACGCAACCGCAGAACATTCTCTTTGCGTACCGGATCCTGGGCAGCAATGATACCACCTGGCGACGGACCCGGGATCATCAGGCATTCTTATGGAATCTGGATCCCGGCACGTATGAGTTTCAAATAAAGGCCTCTGTTCATGGCGATTTTGCATCCTGTCCTCAGACCGGTTATGCATTTGTAATCAACAACCCTTATTGGTTTACCTGGTGGTTTATTGCGGTCCTGGCTGCTATGACCTTTGCCTTGCTTTACCTTTTTGTTAAATGGCGGGAAAGAGTGGTGAATCAGCGCAGTATGATGGAAAAACAACAGGTTGAAGCGGAACTGGCAACCATTAAGAATCAAATTAATCCACATTTCCTGTTCAACAGTTTTAACACACTGGCGGCCACCATTGAAGAAAACCGTGAAGAAGCAATTGAATATGTGGAACACCTTGCTGATTTTTATCGTAAAATATTGCTGTATGGAGAAATACAAAAAATCAGCCTGAGCGAGGAATTGAGCATTGTAGACGAATACTGCAGCATTCTGAAATACCGGTACGGAGACCATTTAATCATCAATAAAAAGCAATTCCTTCCCGTTGGAATGGTTGTACCCATGACCTTACAACGTCTGGTGGAAAATGCGATTAAGCACAATGAAATTTCAAGGCAGAAGCCATTGACAATCACCATTTACCTCCGGGAAGATTATATAGGGGTTTCGAACCCGGTACAAGTGAAATGGACCCGGGAAGCATCCACAGGGTTTGGACTGGAAAGCATACGCAAACAGTATCGCTTCTTAACCAGCCGCCAGGTTCATGTCCGCGAAGACAAAGGTTTATTTACGGTTGAAATACCCATACTAAATAAAGAATAGTTATGAAAGTATTAATTGTAGAAGATGAGAATGCAGCGGCAAAACGGTTAATCAATATGCTCCATGAAATCGATGAATCCATCGTAATAGAAGGCGTCACAGATACGATTGTTGGGACCCTGCAATGGCTGGAATCCAATCAGGATGTTGATTTGATCTTCATGGATATTCACCTGGCGGACGGGACCAGCTTCAAAATATTTGACCACATTGCCATCACCAAGCCGATTATTTTTACCACGGCCTTTGATCAGTATGCCATTGAGGCCTTCCGGGTAAATGCATTGGACTATTTACTAAAGCCGATCAAAAAAGTTGAGTTGCAAGTTGCTATCAAGAAGTTAACCAACCGCTTGCAACAACAGGCATTTGATTATCGTGAATTGGCTCAGCATTTATTAAAAGAAGAGCCGGCAAAGCGGTTCCTGATTAAAGTTGGTCAGAGTTACCATGTGATCGACCTGTTGGAAGTGGCCTATTTCTATACCCAGGACAAGATCACCTTTCTGGTCACCCAGGAAGGAAAACGATATCCTGTCGAGTATTCTTTGGAAAAACTGGAAGAGATCGTGGACCCCAAACTATTTTTTCGCATCAACCGCCAATTCATCCTGCATTATCAATCGATTCATGAAATGCATGCTTATTCCAAATCCCGCGTCAAGATCATATTAAACCCGGCTTGCAAGATCGATAGCATTGTGAGCACGGAGCGGTCTCCGGTTTTCAAGAAGTGGATAACCGGTGACCTGGAGGTCAACCCTTGAGTGCATTTTTTTGAAAAAAATATCGTTAGACCTAAACGGTTTTCGGATCTCTCCCGGTATCCCTGTTCAAATTGCAGCCTTGAGACCGCAGGGAACGGGTAGAGCAGATCAATGCATCGGTCCAGCCGATGAATATTCCGGTTCAGCGGGATTCGACTTTTCAGGATGTTGCATTAGGATAAATTTGTGTTGACGAAAGCATTCTTGGTATGAAATTTCATTCGTATGTATTGGTGATTACCGGATTGGCAATGATGTGCCTGACTTCCGGATGTTATTACGATAATGAGGAAGATCTCTATCCTCCGGTGGATTGCAATACGTCCAATATGAGTTATGCAGGTACGATTGACCCGATCATTTCCAATAATTGTCTTTCCTGCCACAATGCCCAATTCCCTCAGGGCGGGGTTGTTTTGGAAGGCTACGAGAATTTGCATAACTACGTGATCAACGGGCGTCTTAAGGGCTCCATTCAACACGACAGCGGATTTAGTCCGATGCCCCAGGGAGCAGGAAAATTACCGACCTGCTTCATACAACAGATCAATGCCTGGATCGATCAGGGTGCACAGAATAATTAAACGATATAAGCATCATGTTAAGGAAAGCAATCATTGTCGGTCTTGTCGTTGTCCTGGTAGCTGGATTGGTCGGTTACAAGTTGTATAACAAACCATTTCAGGATGTTGATCAGGTAGAACCCGTCGCATCCATGACGGCCAAAGAGTTGGTGAGTGCCTATCAGGAAAATGAACAGGCTGCAAACGAAAAGTATCTGGACCAGTTCATCGAAGTAACAGGACAAGTCCAGGAGGTGAAGGAAGAAGATAATATCTGGACCGTGACCCTGGATGCCAATGACGTCATGTCCGCAGTGCGTTGCGAGATGGATTACATCCAGGAAGCCCATAAACCGGATTTTTCAAGTGGACAGGTGGTGACGTTAAGGGGAAAGTGCACCGGTATCCTGATGGATGTAGTTCTGGTCCGCTGTATTGAAGTTTCACATTAAAAGTGGTATAAAATGAAAATTATGAAAACTGGAATCATGCTGTTCACCGGCATATTGTTCGTTACAACCGGGATGGCGCAGAAGTACTTTACCAAAGACGGAAAAATCTCTTTTTACTCCGACACACCGATGGAGAAAATTGAAGCCAACAACACCAAGGCGGTGAGCGTTTATGACGTCTCGACGGGCCAGTTGGAATTTGCTGCACTGATCAAGGCATTTCAGTTTGAGAAGGCGCTGATGCAGGAGCACTTCAATGAAAATTACCTGGAGAGCAATACCTACCCGAAAGCGACTTTCAAAGGGAAAGTCACCGAACCCGGTGCGGTTGATTTCGGGAAAGATGGAAAGTACCAGGTGCAGGTTGCCGGTGAATTGACCATTCATGGGGTCACCAAACAGGTATCCACACCGGCAACATTCCAGGTCACGAACGGACACATCAGCGGTTCGGCTTCCTTCAATATTGAAGTTGAGGAATATGGGATAAAAATTCCGTCCATCGTGCGGGAAAAGATTGCCAAAGAGGTCAAGATCGACGTCCAGTCGGATTATTTGCCTATGCAAGAAAAAAGCTAGTAATGAACTGGAGAAATTGGATTTTACTGCTTGCGCTGGTACCCGTCCAATACCACCTGCGGGCCCAGGATGCGGATTTGTTGTCTCTGCTTGACGATCAGGAGGTGACCGAATATGCTACGGCGGCATTTAAGACAAACCGGGTCATCAATCTCCATTCGCTGGAGAGCACAGCAGGTGGAGTCCTGGATTTTAAGATCAATCACCGGTTTGGTTTTATCAATGGAGGAGCCTACGAATTTTTCGGATTGGATAACGCCATGATGCGTTTAGGATTCGATTATGGCATCACGGACCGGTTAACCGCCGGCATTGGGAGGAGCAGTTTTCAAAAAGCATTTGACGGGTTCTTGAAGTACAAGATCTTACGTCAGTCGTCCGGGAAGAAGGTCATGCCTGTCACACTGGCGATGGTCGCTGCCGGTTCTCTCAACTCCGTGAAATGGGCCGACCCAACCCGTGAAAATTATTTTTCATCCCGTTTGTTTTACACATACCAACTCATTGTCGGACGCAAATTCAGTGACCGGCTTTCTCTTCAGCTTTCACCAACAGTGGTTCACCGGAATCTGGTCGCTACCCGGGCCGAAAAGAACGATGTCCTTGCTCTGGGTGCAGCGGGAAGGGTAAAACTAACCAATAGGCTGGCAATCAATGCAGAGTATATTTATGTATTGCCCAATCAATTGGGACCTGATTACCACAACTCGCTCTCACTCGGCATTGATATTGAAACCGGAGGGCACGTTTTCCAACTGCATTTTACCAACTCAACTTCCATGATTGAGAAAGGATTTATTACGGAAACCGTAGGCCAATGGCAAAAAGGGGGTATTCATTTTGGCTTCAATGTGAGCCGGGTATTTACCATTGTGAGTCCTTCACGACACAAAGAATAAGGCCTTGGAAGACAGTATGAGAACACCGTTTTAATTTGTTCTTTCGTCAGCATGCAATAGGGATCCTTAGGGGTCCCTGCTTTTTATTGCCCGTGCTTGGCAGCTTTTTCTGTAACCTGAACCACCAACGGTGGCAAACTATTTGCAGCAATGTTACGTTATTGGGTATATCTTTGTACCAAATTATTAGAAACAACCATACGTCATGCACCAACTTATAACGTTTTTGTTGCCTTACCTTTTTGCTTCCGTTCAGCTGACAGCGCCTGAACCCGGTGAGATCCACTGGATTACCTGGGATGAAGCGGTCAAGCTGAATGAATCAAAACCTCGTAAGGTTTTTGTAGACGTATACACGGATTGGTGTGGATGGTGTAAGCGAATGGATGCAACTACCTTCAAAGACCCCAAGGTCGTTCAATACATATCTGACAATTACTACGCTGTAAAACTGGATGCCGAACAAAAAGAAGACATCGAGTTTCAGGGCAATACCTTCAAGTGGGTAGCCGCAGGTCGCAATGGCATCCATCAATTGGCTTACGCACTACTGGATGGCAAAATGAGTTATCCGTCGTATGTCACACTGGACGAAAGTTTCGCCCGCATCCTTATTTCTCCGGGATATAAACAAGTTGACGGCTTGATGCAAGAGCTTATCTACGCCAACGAGGAGAAATATAAAAGCATGTCCTTTTCTGATTTTCAGAAGTCCAAATAATGTTATTAGAATTTCCAACTCACGGAAAAGTAAGGAGTAACCGGTAATAACGATACGTCATTACCCAGGATGTAGTTTTGTTCTTTCGGATTGATGTTGGTGATGCCGGGAAGGGTTAAAATATATTGCCGGTATTGGACATTTTCGTGGTTGAACACATTATAGATACCAGCCGATAGTTCAAGACGGGATTGTTTTAAGGGTATCTGCCAGGTAGCACCCACATCTAGCCGTTGATAAGCAGGCAAATAGTCGTAGGCACGTTTGATGTTGATATCACGGCGTTCCGTGCCTTCACCGATATTAAGTACATTCAGATATGGTTTGCCGCTCACGTATTGGTAGCCTGCCCAAACGGACCAACGATCGGATTGGTATTGTTGTACAATTTTCAATTGATGCCTGCGGTCATTCTGAGAAGGGTAGGGAGTCCCCTGCCGTATCTCCGGGATCGATTGTTCTGCCTTACTGAGGGTGTAGGCAATCCAACCCGGCCAATGGTTGGTTTCATGCCGGACCAGGACATCCAAGCCAAATTGAGTGGCCGATCCGGAATAAAGCTGGTAAGCGCTATTGCGCACCGGAACCTGGCTGTTGACTCCCGGCATTTGCTGGGCATGTTCCAGCCAGCCATCGAGATGATGGTAAAAGGCTTCAGACTCGACGCGCCAATCGTTTGCCTGCCAGGACCAGCCACCAGTGAACTGCCAGGAAGCCAGCACGGGGAACTGCCGGTCATCCGCCAGCAAAAAGAAATCAAAACTGCGGTTATAGCGGTCCTCATGATAGGAGCTGCGTAAAAACTGATGATATCGTCCGCCGGCCAGATGCAGGGCATGCCCGCCTGACAGTTCCTTCTTAAGGTAAATCCGGGGCTCCCAATAGGTTTTACCGGTGAGGGTATAATAGATGCTTCGCAGACCGGATTCCATCCTCCAGCCTTTATCATGCCAGATGTATTCGCCATAGGCCTGCAGGCTGTTGCCGTGGTCAAGTTGTGAGAGGGAAGACAAAGCTTCCAGATCAATGTCTGTTTCATTCCATAATCCGGTGGCATGCAGCCCGAATTGGATTTCTTGTGCCGGATCCAATTGATGATCCACTTCGGTATGGACCTCAAAGACTTTGGAGGTGTTGTCAAAATGGTCGGTGATCGATAGTTGCAATGGTGGATATGGGGGAGCCTGTACCCGGAAGAGTTCGATACCATTGATCCCCTGGTTGGAATAAGTGGTGTAATTGATCCAGTTTTGCCATTTTGTCCTGGTAGTAAATTGATGATTGATGTAAAGGCCGGCTGCCTCATTGGCCCAATCATTCTTTTCACTGAGGGTGGACCGGTAAACCGTCCGGTCATTGCGGTTGGGTATGGCGAATCCGGATTGGCTGATGTAATCAAAGTGATCTGCACTCCGGAAATATTGCAGTCGCCAATCGATTCGGTCATGGTGTCCTTCCAGACCGATGTATCCGTCATTGAAGGTAAAACTTGGATGGGTCTCACGAATATTGAGCGTATTTCTGACCACATTTTCACTATGATAATCAAATCCATCATCCGAAGGCGCCTGATAAAGGAAGTTAAACAGTCCATTGTTGGATAAATCGTAGTAGGTCGATCTGGCCGCCAGGGTAAGATAGATTTGTTTTGACACCGGACCTCTGACCAATGCCGAAGCGGTGAGATTGTTCCAGTTCAGTTGTCCGTGCCATCCCGGTTTTTGTTGGGCGGGCTGGAGTGTATTCAGACTTATGATGGAGGTGGTTCGTCCACCGTAATTGGCAGGGAAATAAGACCGGTACCATTCCACGTCCTGAATCAGGTCGGGCGGCAAAGCACTGAAGATACCAAAGTAATGATCTACTTTCAGGAGCGGCATGCCATTGAGAAGAATGAGATTTTGATCCGGCTGGTTGCTGCGGACGCCGGGTAAGGCATTCAGGTCATCACCACTGTTCACTCCCGGTAGCCATTGCATGGCCCGAAGCACATCCGATTGCAGTCCTCCTAAACCCATCGTCAACAATTCTCCGGGATGCCATTGCACACTGGATTTTTGGCTGTCAAATCCAATGGAAGGTGGTGTGGATTCAATCAGGATCTCCGGCATTTCCTGGATACTGGGTAGCAGCGATATGGTAACCGGCTCGGAGAAATGTTGCGAATCGATTCGCAAGTCGGAATAGCCAAGCATCTGGAAAATGACTTGTGGTCCGGCATTGCCCAACTCAAGAGTGAATTTTCCCAACGAATCAGTCGTCGTGCCATGGTGAAGATCGGAGGTAAATACAGCTACGTGTTGCAATGGTTCACCGGACCAGGAGTCACGTACCAATCCGGAAATCGATTGGTGGATTCCATTGGAACGGATTACGTCGGAAGAATTGACGCGAATTAAATACTGTGCCTTGGTTAACTGTTGGCATTGAAGGTCCTGATTATCCAACAGGTTGTCCAGGGTAACTTGCGGGTCCTGGTGGAGCCAGGTACTGTCCAGGTACATTTGCGAAAGGGCAGAGGCATCATAGGCAAAACGTATGTTTAGCCTTTCTTCCAGTTTTTTCAGTACAGAGGCCAGTGGATAACCACTGTTGAGAACCACGAACTGTTGGGTGGATGCAGGCAAGCCGAGCAAACACAACAAACAAGTCAGGGTTAAAGTCCGTTGCCACCTCATTTTGATATAGACTCAACGACTATTCTATCGTGATTTGTTTCCCATCAATCTGATATTTTAATTGCATCGGCCAACAAACATGATATAGTGCGCTATCCAATTGATTCAGCTGAAAAAATCCCGTGTAGTGTTTATTTCCCGTATCCGAGCCAAAGGTGATGTTTACATCGTATTGCCGTTCAATTTCCGCAAAAACATTGCTCAATGGCAGATCGTCAATGTTGACAATGCCACTTCGCCAATCTTCTTGCCGTTGCGGATCAAACGAATCAGCCAACGGATCATGGCCCCGGATGTAGGCAATCGATTCCCCGGGAGTCAGAAATACGGACTCACGTCCGGGGATGGTTACTTCCACTTTACCGGTGAAACATTTCACGTTGAAAATCGAATCCCGGGAGAAGACATTAAAAGAAGTACCCCAAACCCGTACGGTTCCCAGGTCGGTTTGGACGGTAAATGGAGCTCCCTTTTTAACTTCAAAGAACGCTTCACCATCTAAATGCAGATTCCGCTTCGATGCATAAGTCCTTGTACGGTAATTGATTTGAGAGGCTGCATTTAGCACCACCTGGCTTTCGTCAGGTAAAACGTGGGTCAGGTGGGTGCCGGCCATGCTAGTTATCCGTGATTGCCCGGACACCTGCAACCAAACCATCAAAGTAGCCACCAGAAAAAGGCAGGCGGCTGCTACGGAATACCACTTGAGCGGAATGCGTCGAGCGGGTCTTTTCAGAATTCCGGTGGTGGTGATGGAATCCTGGATATGCTGCCAGATCTTTTCTTTTTGTCCGGGTTGGAGGGAATACTCTTTTACTGCCAGCTGAGCAATCAGTTTTTGACCTTCACGGAGCTGGGGCTGGCATTCGGGATGGGCAGTCGCCCAATCTTCCCAGGCCTTGCGCAGACCGGGATCTCCATGGAGATAAGCCTGAATGAAGGATTCAACCTCCAGGAAATCTTGTGCTTGATATGTAATGTACTCCTGCTTCATAGGCTTGAAAGAATGATGTACTTTCCGTTATAACCCCCAGACAGGATACTTGTACTCAAAGAGGTTAAGAAAATCATAATAATTACCGTCAGAATGTTTCGCAGTTTCTGGATGGCGCGATGAACCTGATTTCTTAACGACTGATATTGGACCCCCATGATCTCACCGATTTCTTCGTAGGTCAGCCCCTGATGATACCGTAAATAGATGGCTTCCTTTTCCCGCTGGGAGAGTTGATTCATCGCCTTCTCGACCTGGGAATGGCGTTGTTCCTCCAGGTTTTGATCTTCCTGAGCCCAGGTAAGATCAAAAGGAATTTGTTCTTCCCCGCTAACCTTTGAATTTTGTTTCAAGACCCGGTAAAGGCGGTGACGTAACGAAGCACAGAGGTATTTTCTAGGTGAATCGGTATCGCCAAGATTGGATTTTCGATTCCAGAGATCTACGAATAGTTCCTGGATGACGTCCTCAATCACCTCCGTCTGGACAGTAAAATGATGACCGTAACGGAGCAATGCATCGATGTTTTCTTCGTACATCTGCTCAAAAGCATCGGGGTCGCCAGCTTTAAACCGCAACCAAAGCGGATGAGGTGTTATCATGTAACTTTATTCAATCTGCTGGTCCTTTGGACATCAATGGATCAAATCCGTTTAATGAATCAGATGCAAGTATCGAAAGAAATCCGCGAAATTGAGCCATCTGTTCATCTCTTAAACCTGGTTAAACCCTGATCTTCTGCTAATCGTGCCAAGAAAATGTTTTAACATACAGGATGTTTAAGTCAATTCCCAAAACGGTTTGGACATTGGGCCTGATCAGCTTATTTACGGATATGGCCAGCGAAATGTTGTATCCGGTCCTTCCTCTTTTTATGCAACAGGTGGGTATGACCATCCTGGGGATTGGTGTCTTGGAGGGATTTGCTCAATTATTGGCAGGCTATGCTAAAGGATATTTTGGCCGGCTATCCGACGTGCGCCGCAGCCGGGTTCCCTTCATTCGTTTGGGATACAGTTTGAGTGCAGTTGCCAAGCCGTTAATGGGATTCCTCTCCTTTCCCTGGGGCATTTTTGTGTTGCGTAGTCTTGACCGGTTGGGCAAAGGCATCCGAACGGCTGCCCGCGATGCCTTGTTGTCACTCGCAGCGCCTGAAGGGTCCAAAGTTCGCATTTTTGGATTCCATCGCAGCATGGATACCATCGGAGCAAGCGTAGGCCCATTGCTTGCCCTGATCTTTCTGGTGGTTCGTCCAGGCGATTTCCGCAACTTGTTTTTTCTTGCTCTTGTTCCCGGGGTGATCGCCATTGGATTGACCTGGAGATTAAGAAGGGTAGGATCCCCCGCAACCGGAGCGCGGCATTGGCCTGGCATCCATTCGTTCATAATTTATTTACGGGGTGCCCCCGTTAGTTACCTGCGATTGATCGGAGGATTGTTGTTCTTTGGATTGATCAATAGCAGTGACTTTTTCCTATTATTAAAAATTCAGGATCTGGGTATTTCCGAGAAAGGTGTCATTGGCATTTACATATTTTACAACCTGATCTATGCATTGCTGGCCTTTCCGGCAGGGATCCTTGCGGACCGTTGGCGTTTTAAATGGATCTTGGTCATGGGGTTCTTTGCCTTTGGACTGGTCTATCTTGGGTTGGGTTTCGCTTTGGATCTCTGGATCATCGCACTGCTCTTTTTCCTTTATGGAGCCTACGCGGCCATGACCGAAGGAATTGCGAAAGCATGGATCTCGAATTTGATTGCACCGGAGGAAATGGCTACCGCCGTCGGCGCTTATGAAGCACTGCTCAGCATATGCACCTTTCTGGCCAGCGTGCTGGCAGGTTGGGTTTGGTACCGGTTTGGGTCGCAATTTCTCTTCGCAGGAGTAGGGCTTGCAAGTGCGATTCTGTTGATCTATTTTTTGACAGTTCAAATCCCGGAGCGAACCGGGACAAAAAATAATTACTAATTTTTTCGGTCAAAATGATAGGTTTATTCAATTGAAATATAGCAATCTATGGATTAAATGATATCTAATATTAAACGCTAGAAGGGCGAGGTGAGTCCAAGCGTATGAGTACAAATTATTGGCCCGGCGCTTTGTGAAGTGAATTTATTTCGATCATTTTCTCAATTAAAAATCACCTTGTCATGCAAAAAACGATTGTAAAACTAATCTTTCCGCTCGTCGTCCTGACGGCAATGATCGCTTGCCAAAAAGAGCAGGTCGGCACCAACCAGAATTACACAGATGCTTCCCTCGATCTTCGTGATGCGACCGATGATCCTTCGGATCGCTGCTTTACTTTTGTCTTCCCGGTGACCGTAATTTGGGTGGACGGAAGTACCGCCACCTTTGAAACTCAGGAAGCCTTTGTCGCCGCCATCCAAACCTGGAAGGAGGCCAATCCGGGTGCGCGTATCCTGCCCCACATTCAGCTTCCTGTTGACGTTACGTTGGCAGATGGAACCGTATCCACCATCTCGACGGCTTCCCAATTGCGGGA
>JAGQXC010000033.1 GCA_020436785.1 Saprospiraceae bacterium
CCGCCATCGTTGATGAGGTGCTTTTTGGGATTTTGCAATAATTCTTCGACGGCCGGAACAGCCAGATTTAAGGTCGCAAAATGACGGTAATGATTCAGGATGGCCGGCCACTCTTCCATCGGCAAGACATCGATGTGAATCTCAGCCTGGTGGTGGGCCTTCCATAACTCGATCACCCGGTCGTGAAACGATTCGGTGTTGAGTGAGAATTCGAGATTGCGCAGGATCAGAAAAAACTCCGGCGCCTTGTCCCGGATCCATTGTTCGGTCGCCCGCTCGGTCGCCTGCCAGACCGGAGATAACCGCTGCACCATTTCTTTGCCTTTCCGGGTCAATGCCAATCGCCGTTTGCGCTTATCACGGCGGTCGGTGACTGAAGTAACGTAGCCGGCTGCTTCCATGCCTTTGGTGATGGTGTGGATTTCCGGATGGGATTTATTGAGCTGTTGCGCAATGGCGGTTACGGGCATGGCATCCTCCTTTTGATGAAGCAAATTCAATAAATTCATCCAGCGAACCGGAAAATCAAGTCCGACGGATTCATAGATCTTATTTTCTTCCTGATTGAGGCGATCAAGGAAACTTCGTACCCTTGTTCTCAGTGTTAAATATTGATTATCAGAAATATAGTTCATATTGCGTCGTTAATTACGTAACTAATATACATATTAATTTTTATAATCTTAACTTACAAAATGATCCCTATCTTGAGGATTTTGTTGGTGAAATGAACCATGGCATTACTGACATTTACGAATAAGGGATTTTATTGCCCGGCCGGTGACTTTTACATCGATCCCTGGCGGTCGGTATCCAAGGCATTGATTACCCATGCCCATTCGGATCACGCCCGTTACGGCCACCGCCAATACATCGCCCACCGGGATTCCGTCCCGTTGTTGAAGCTGCGTTTGGGGTCTTTCATCAAAGCGGCCGGATATGAATATGGCGAGTCATTTTCGATCCGCGGGGTTAACGTTTCATTCCACCCGGCAGCCCATGTCCTCGGAGCCGCTCAGATCCGGCTCGAATACCAAGGGGAAGTATGGGTGGTCACGGGAGACTACAAACTGGCGACAGATCCCCTGGCCGGGACCTTTGAACCGGTTCGATGTCACACCTTTATCACCGAATGCACCTTTGGTCTTCCCATCTACCAGTGGCCCGAACCCAGTGAGGTTTTTGCCGACATCAATGCCTGGTGGCGAGGGAACCGGGATGAAGGCCGTACTTCCATCCTCTCCGCGTACTCTCTGGGCAAGGCCCAACGCATCCTGTGCAGCGTCGATGCCGGCATTGGTCCCATTTACGGACACGGTGCCATAGAAAATACCCACGATGTCATCCGCCAGATGGGAATTCAACTTCCGGAGACCCATCGCATCACCGACCAGACCAATAAGAAAGATCTCACCGGCGCTTTGGTGCTGACCCCTTCGTCCGGCATGGCATCCAACTGGATCCGGCGCTTTACCGATCCGGTCACCGCCGCTGCTTCCGGGTGGATGATGGTGCGGGGAAACCGACGCCGACAGAGTGTGGATCGCGGATTTGTGCTTTCCGACCATGTGGACTGGAATGCCCTCAATGCCGTCATTGGAGAACTGAATCCGGAAAAGGTTTACGTCACCCATGGGTTCACCGATCTTTTTGCCCGCTGGTTAACCGATCAGGGTTTCGATGCAGAGGTGGTTCGCACCGAATATTCCGGGGAAAATGAAGAACCGGTGGAGGAGGGCAGTGCATGAAACAATTTGCCGCCTTGTACCGGAATCTGGATCAGACCACCAGCACCAACCGCAAACTGCAGGCGCTGGTCGATTACTTCAGTGGGGCCGATCCTCAGGATGCCCTCTGGACCATTGCGCTTTTCTCCCACCGTCGCCCTCGGCGTACCGTGACCACCACCTTACTTCGTCAGTGGGCCGCCGAATCGTCCGGCATTCCCCTCTGGCTCTTTGAGGCCAGCTACGACATGGTTGGCGATCTCGCCGAGGCCATTGCCCTGGTCACCCCTCCGGCCGAAGGACCGCCTACCGGTAAGACAATCAAAGACTGGATTCGTCTCATGCAGGATTTAAAAGATGCCGAAGAGGAAGAAAAAAGGATGGTCATCCTGCAAGCCTGGCGGGAGCTTGACCAGGATGAACGCTTCCTGTTCAACAAGCTGATCACGGGGGGATTCCGGATTGGGGTATCCCAGAAGATGGTGACCAAAGCATTGTCCCGGGTGCTGAATATGGAAGAGAATGCCATCGCTCACCGGCTGATGGGCAACTGGACACCGGATACCACGACCTACCATGATTTATTTCACAGCGATTCGGTACTGGACGACCAATCCAAGCCCTATCCGTTTTACCTGGCTTATGCCCTCGATTTTGAACCACAAGAATTGGGTCCTTTGGAAGAATGGGCGGCTGAACGGAAATGGGACGGCATCCGCGGACAATACATCCAGCGCGGAGGTCACTGGTTTTTATGGTCCCGCGGCGAAGAATTGGTTTCCGACAAATTTCCGGAACTGGAAACCCTTATGGAGGTACTGCCACCAGGTACAGTTTTAGATGGCGAGATCATGCCCTGGAAGGATGAAACACCCATGAACTTTGCTGACCTGCAGAAGCGCATCGGCCGTAAAAACGTATCGAAGAAACTAATGGTGGAGATCCCGGTAATTTTCAAAGCCTATGACTTGCTGGAATGGAAAGGTCAGGATGTCCGGGAGAGGTCATATCGGGAGCGTCGTAATATCCTCGATCCCCTCATCACTGCCCTACCCAGCCATTTCCCCATCCGGCTTTCGCCCATCGTTCCAGCCAACGCCTGGGATGAACTGATTGCCATCCGCGCACGCGCCCGGGAAGAATACTGTGAAGGGCTGATGCTCAAGCGGTGGGATTCCGTCTATGGTACCGGTCGCAAGAAGGGCGACTGGTGGAAATGGAAGATTGATCCCCTCACCATCGATGCGGTGATGATCTATGCCCAGCGGGGACATGGACGCCGCGCCAGCCTCTTCACCGACTTCACCTTTGCCGTCCTCGATGGCGAGCAACTGGTACCTTTCGCCAAGGCCTACTCCGGTCTCACCGACGCCGAATTCGCGGAGGTCAATGCATTCATCCGCCCCAACACGCTGGAGCGCTTCGGCCCCGTCGCCGTCGTCAAGCCCGAGCTGGTTTTTGAGATCGCTTTTGAAGGCATTCAGGCTTCCAGTCGTCACAAGTCAGGCATCGCGTTGCGCTTCCCGCGGATCAAGCGCTGGCGGAAGGACAAGTTGAGGAAGGAGGCGAATACCTTTCAAGACTTGCAGCAGATGTTGGAGATGTATGGTTAATTGAAATGTTGAGAGTTGAGTGTTGAATGGGGAGACCACAAATTTGACAACCTAATTGTCATTCCCACCTGAACCCGACCGTACCGACACGGGCGGACGATGTCAGTCGGGCAGGTCGCGCGAAGTCCGAAGCTTGAGCCTTCCCGTCCGTTCAGGCGGGGACGTAGTCGAGAAATCTCAATAAAGTTTAAACTTCTGATTACAAATTTGACATCTCAGCTTTATCCAAATCCAAAAAACTGCATTATATCACTCAAGTCTACCATATGGACATCACAATCTAGTTATTTGCTTGCGCCAAAATAGTTACAACAATCCCCAATTCGATTAAGGTGAGTGCGATAAGCAGATGAGAACTTCTTCAACCCTCTAACTTAAGTTTGAAAAAAATTTGGTTTATTTGATTTTCTCAGTAACTTCAGTTAAGTCAGAGAGTTCAGTAAGCTTTTACTATGAAGTTTATTACGCTAGAGAGACAACTAGAAGGCCCGGAAGAGGGTCAATAGACTTAGGATATTTGATATAAATAATGACTGAATATTAACATCCATGGTATATTATTAAATTATCAATACTATTATACTAGTATAAACACATATTGATAATATCTAGATCATAAATTAAACACTAAACATTATTTTTAAGATAAAATTAACGCGTTGAGTGGTTGAAATATTAATAAAAAAGATCATGCATTTGTTTGAAAATCAGTATTTTAAAGAAATAACGACAAATCTTAAAACTACTGATATGCATGATCTCAAGTCAATTTACACAA
>JAGQXC010000354.1 GCA_020436785.1 Saprospiraceae bacterium
TCGTTCATCGCAGCTACCGATGCGTATGACTGGTTCAATAGCAATGTAAATGTAGCTTATTACATCCTTACCGGTGTCGTATTCGGTATCACCTTTCTCGCATCCCTCCTGGTCCACCGCGGCGGCTTTCAGAATCCTGCCCGCAGTCGTTTTCTCTATTTCAAATTTCATAAGCTGTGGTATAAAATGCTGGGGCTGGCTTCCTTAAAGGGCATTGCCCAGGGCTATATTGTCACCGCTCCCGTTATGCTGATCATGAAGCTGGTCGGAGAGGAAGGTGCATTGGGGGTGATCCAATCGATCGCTGCCCTCCTGTCCGCATTGTTGCTTTATTTGCTGGGAAGGGTCACCAAGCCGGAACACCGCATCACCATCTTTGCCAGCGGTCTGGGACTCTTTGTGCTCGGCGCATTATTCAATGCCACCCTGTTTTCAGCGTTGGGCGTCTTGCTTTTTGTGTTGTGCCTGCTCTTTGCGCGACCTCTGCTGGATCTTGCTTACTTCCCCATCCAGTTAAAAGTCATTGACGTCCTGGCCAAATGGGAACAACGGAATGAATTTACCTACATTTTTAACCACGAATTGGGACTTTACGTCGGACGCCTTTTGGGATGCGGCATGTTCATATTGTTGGCCTGGTACGTCAGCGACACCATTGCCCTTCGCTATGCCTTGCTGGTTATTGCCATCATCCAATTTACTTCCGTCTTTGTAGCGCGCAATATTCTGCACGATACCCATCAACTCGAAGCATCAACCGGTGCTCCACAAAAAGATTAAAATGAAACGAAATGATCTTCATAAACTGATTGCTTTGGCTGGATTCGCCTACATCTGGGGGTGCGAAGCGCCCGGATTGCTGGAATCCACTTTCAGTAAACCGGTCGAACAAGTGGCATTGCCCAGGGTGGAACAAATGCCCAATGCACCGGCACCCTATCAATGGGAAGACTGGCACCAGAAGGCCATCGACCTGGATGCCTATTTGTACGATACGGCATCCAGTGGTCCCTACCAGCCTTTCATCTGGACGGACCGGGCCCAGCGTAATTTCCCGGAGGTCGCTTACGGATTATACACGGCCGTAGGAGATGTCCGGCAGGGCCCGGATGCCAATCATGGAGAAGCACATGAGGCCATTTGTATGTTGGGATCCATCAACGGTTCTTCCTTGGTTGGTATCGATAAGTCCAATCAGGATGGCCGGAATTATGTGTCGGCCACCCGGAATTATTTCAACCGGGCAAATGGTTGGGACATCATTATGAATTTTACCAACAAATCGGCTCACGTCGGAGGTGGTTACGGCAACGATTTCTGGTACGATGTCTTCAATAACATACTGTTCTATGCGGTCGCCTACCAATATCCGCAAACGGCCGGATTCTCCGACATTCAACGCACCATCGCCAATCAATTCCTGAAAGCCGATTCGGTCATGGGAGATAGTTATAGTTATTCCTACTTCGATTTCGGGGCAATGGAACCTGGCACCAACCACATTCCTCCGCAGGAAGATGCCGCCGCCGGTTTCGCCTACCTGCTTTACAACGCCTACATCAAATACGGAGATGTGCGATACCTGGAAGGAGCCAAACATGCCTTATCGGTATTGTACAGTCAGAAAGAAAGCCGGTTCTGGGAGATCCTCATGCCCTTCGGCGCCTACACCTCCGCCCGTCTGAATGCCGAGGAAGGGATGGATTATGATCCAACCGTGCTACTCAACTGGACATTTGACGGCACCGCGACCAACCGGGAAGGCTGGGGTGTGATCACCGGCCACTGGGGAGAGTATGATGTGTATGGCCTGGTTGGCAGCACCATCGACCGTGGCGGTTACGGATTCCTGATGAACACGTTTGATCTTGCCTGGCCGCTGGTACCGATGGTGCGTTACGATCAACGCTATGCCCGTACGGTGGGCAAATGGATCCTCAATGCTTCCAACGCCGCCCGATTGTGTTATGCTTACAACATCCCGGATTCGTTGCAGGCGGTTCCGGACCACAAATCCATCACGAAAAATCTGATTGGTTACGAAGGGTTGATTCACCATTCCACCTATCCCGGCCTGGAAGGCAAAACCCCGGTGGCACAGGGGGACGGTCCACTCTGGGCACCTGGCAATCCACCCGAGTCGATGTTTTCGATCTATGGCTCCAGCCATGTGGGGGTTTACGGAGCCATTATTAGGCCAACCAACGTGGATAAGATCCTTCAATTGAATTGCCTGGCTACGGACATGTACCCCAAAGGCAAATCCTATCCCACCTACCTTTATTACAATCCTTATACAGAAGTCAAAACCGTGACCATCGAAGTGGGTGCTCAACCGGTGGATATCTACGATGCGGTGACCAGGAAAATCATCTCCAACCAGGTCAGCCAATCCACCACGATTGATTTGGCGCCCGATGCAGCGGCCGTGCTGATCTTGTTACCGGCAGGGGCCAAACTAACTCAGGAGGGGTATCACCTGCTGGCAGACGGGGTGGTGATCGATTACCGCTTTGGTGAGTGAGCTAAGACTTGAGTGTTTAGCCATGCAATCGTCAAGAAAGGATTCAATTAGAACGTATCGTGAAGTGTTTATGACTCACTTAGTCGCCTCGGACCGGATTTCAAACATGAACTCAGCTTAAAATCATCATACCTTCCCAATTACTACCTTTGCCTCCTTAGGCTGCAATAATGTGAAAAGATACTTGCTAAGCGATTTTCTGTTCAAGTCCTGCGGGCTCCCCCTCCTCGACGTACGCTCGCCGGCGGAATATGAAACGGGACATTTGCCGGGGGCAATTTCGTTTCCCTTGTTTTCCAACGAGGAGCGGGCTGCCATCGGCACCCTCTACAAACAGGAAGGGAAAAAAGAAGCCGTCAAAAAAGGTCTGGACTTGGTGGGGCCCAAAATGCGCTCGTTCATTGAGCAGGCCGAGGCGATGGGTTCACCGCGGGTGGCCCTTTACTGTTGGCGCGGGGGCATGCGGTCCGAGTCGATGGCTTGGCTTTTAGAACGCTTTGGCCTGGAAACCTTGATCCTCGAAGGAGGCTATAAGGCGTACCGCCAAACGGTCGTTCAGTATTTCGAACAACGCTTGCCTATCGTGGTGCTCACCGGCTACACCGGCAGTCAGAAGACCCGGCTCCTCCATTTGATGCAAGAAGCCGGTGCCCAGGTGGTCGACCTGGAAGGCCTGGCCAATCACCAGGGCTCCAGTTTTGGCAACCGTAAATCCACCGGCCAACCCGCTACGGAGCATTTTCAGAACCTGGTCTACGAGGCTTTTAACGCCATGGATCTTAACCGCCCCATCTGGATCGAAGACGAGAGCAAACGCATCGGCCAGGTCAATCTGCCGGATGCCTTGTATGAACAAAAGTCCACTTGTCCGCACGTATTTGTTGAAATCGGTGCTTCAGAACGCGTGGCATTCCTTGTTAAAGACTATGGCGGATTAACCGCAGAACAATTGATTGGTGCTACCCGTTCCATCCAACCCAAACTCGGTGCGGATAAAGCCCGGCAAGCCATCCAGTCCATCCAAAATGGTGATCTGATCACCGCAGCCGGCCTCATCCTCACTTATTACGATGCCCGCTACCGTAAATCGATCGAACGAAAGGAAAAACTCATCCAGAAACACTATTGTATTGCCATGGATGAAATCCCTAAATTGGCGCAAGAATTAGTACGATGGACACCCAAATGAAGATCCGACTTACCGAATACAGCCATGGAGCCGGCTGTGGTTGCAAATTATCACCCGGCGTTCTTTCGTCTATTCTTCAGGAGGACCACCCCAGCCACGCTTTTGCCAATTTACTGGTAGGGAATGACACAAAAGATGATGCAGCCGTGGTGGACCTGGATGGTGAAACCGCCATCATCAGCACGACGGATTTTTTTATGCCCATCGTCGATGATCCGTTTGATTTTGGAGCCATCGCGGCTACCAATGCCATCAGTGACATCTATGCGATGGGAGGAACTCCCATTGTTGCCATTGCCATCCTGGGCTGGCCCATCGATAAGATACCGGCTGAAGTCGCAGGAGAAGTGCTCCGGGGCGGACGTCAGGTATGTAAAGATGCCGGCATCGCCCTGGCCGGCGGACACAGCATCGATGCGCCGGAACCCATTTTCGGGTTAGCCGTCACCGGCCGGATACCGGTCGCTCACATCAAGAAGAACTGCTCCGGCAAACCTGGTGATTTGCTGTATCTGACCAAACCGCTGGGCATCGGCATGGTTACAACAGCCCAGAAGAAAAAACTGGCCAATATGGCGGACCTCAACCTGGCCAGGCAATCCATGCTCACTTTGAATCGCATTGGTCAATCGTTGGCTGAAAAACCATACGTTCATGCCATCACCGATGTGACCGGATTCGGTTTGGGAGGTCACCTGCTGGAAGTGTGCGATGGAAGTGGTACCGGTGCCCATTTGTTTCAACATGACATCCCTGTCTTTGACTTTGTTGAAAAATACATCAAGCTGGGTTGCCTGCCGGGAGGTACCAACCGCAATTGGGCTTCCTATGGACACCGGATACAACTGTCGGATCCGGACTTTTACAAGATTCTCGCCGACCCGCAAACAAGCGGTGGTTTATTGATTGCGATCGATCCGTCCCAGCAGAAGGTCTTTGAACATGTATTATTCTCAGCAGGACTCCCTGCCCGTTCCATCGGGCACCTGACCGATCAAAATAGGGCAACGGTAATCGAGGTGTCTTGAGATAAACTGCCCTTTTGCATAAGTTTATTGATGGTTCTTCGTTAAATTAGAACGGGCATAGCTGGCCATTGGAATGGGTTACGTTTAACCACATTCCTCTATTAAAATGAACTGATGAAGGTATTCGAGCATAATCGCTCTCTGGCATATTATTTTGCACCATCCATCCTCTGTTTCTTTTGCCTGATCCCCTGGCAAAGTGAAGACACGGACTGGAGCCTGGCGAAATCACGCAATGGCATTTCCATTTACTACCGGCCTTCACCTAAAGGTGGCACCCTGCGAGAAATGAAAATCGAAATGGATATCTCTGGAAGCCGGAATACGTTTATCAATTACCTCCGGGATGAAGATCTGGTGACAAAATGGATGCAAGGGCTGGATTATCAGCAAGTCTCCATCATCAACGATAACCATTGGGTCGCCAACCAGGCCTATACCTTTCCCTGGCCGATCGCGAACAAATTTATCGTCATCGACTATTTGCAAAAGGATCTTGGGCCAATGACCATTATTGAGCTAAAAAGCCTTACGGATAGAGAGATTCCATCCGGCTACGAGGAAATGGATCCCTACAATGGCCATTGGAAATTGCAAGCATCCCATGGGGATAAGTTGTCCATTTCCTATGAGATCCATCCCTTAAAGGCAAGCCCCTATCCGCGTTGGATTCAGGATCCGATCATCCAACGTAACTTTCTGAATTCATTTGAAAAACTACGTGATTTTGTGGAGTCCGCTCCGAAAAAATAGGACAGCAGGCTCTTTTCGACGTACACACTTTTCAAGCGGATTCTTCAAATTCAGATCCGGTTTGCCCTGCGCTGGTCCATCCAACTGAAAGTGCCTTGCCGATGATGCAACCGTTCGTCCTAATGGTTATATTGGTCGATTGCCTGGATTGCCTGGATTGTCCTGTTGACCCGGGCATCAAGCCTAAAAGGATACTCGATTGAGCATCAGGAGGGTCATGGTTACCGGTGCCACCGGTTTGTTGGGTAGCCACATCGTCCAATCGCTGGTTGAACAGGGATTTGAGGTTAATGCGCTGGTACGTTCTTACAGAAATCACTCCAGGTGGCAACGTGATGGGGTACAGGTTTACCATGGTAACCTTTGCGACCGCGAACACCTCTATCTTGCCATGCAAAATTGCCAGGCGGTGATTCACGCAGCCGCAGACACCTCACCGGCCAGCCACTATTACCGGCGTTTCAAGGCAGTGAATGTCGATCCGACAAGTTCCCTCATTGATCTGAGTCTGCAAATGGGCATGCAACGGTTTATTTTCATCAGTACCGCCAACTGCTTCGCATTCGGGGATAGGGATCATCCCGGGAACGAAGAAAAGCCGGCAGAAACATGGACATTGCGTTCGGGCTACATAAAAAGTAAACTTCAGGCACAGCAACTGGTGTTGCAGGCGGTGAAGGACCAGGGACTGCCCGCCATCATCATGAACCCCACTTTCCTATTGGGAAATGAAGAAGAACCCCGGAGCAGCAACACCATTTTTCGTCCGGCTCGTCTCCCAATCATCCCGACTGCTTCAGGTGGCAAGAATTTTGTCGATGTTCGGCATGTCGCTAACACATGCATCAAAGGCCTGCATACAGGAGAACCGGGAGAATGCTTTTTATTGGCCGGAGTAAATGCCTCCTACCGGGAGTTTTACCTTAAAGTTCTTGAGATTCAGGGAAAACAAAAACCAATCCTGGTCCTGCCATCCTGGTTGTTAAGGACCTTCGGTTGGGTGGTCTATCGCATGTCATACCGGCTGGGCCAACCGACATCGATCAACCCCTGGAACATGCGACTGATCAGCAGTAACGCCTATTATTCAAATAGCAAGGCCCGCAATCTGCTTAATTTGCCAGCTTCAGATCTGGAAGAAATGATCCGGATGTACTATGCCGATTGACATGACCCGAGGTTCAAATCAGTAATTTGGCCTCAAGCTCAATATCACATTTAAGCAAACGGCTGATCGGACAACCGGCTTTGGCGGAAGCGGCATATTCCTGAAACTGACCTTCAGATAATCCGGGTATTTTCGCTTCCAGTTTGAGTAAAATGGATTGAATGGTCCACCCGGCTTCGAGCTTTTCCATGGTTAACACGGCCTGAGTCTGCAGTTCTTCAGGCTCCAGTCCTGCCGCAGATAATTTAAAGGCCAATGCCATATTGAAGCATCCGGCATGTGCCGCGGCAACGAGTTCTTCCGGATTGGTTCCTTCTTTCCCATCTTCATTCTGGAATCGTAATTTCGCTGAATAAGGGTGCTCCTTAAATGCGCCGCTCATGGTGGTCAACGTGCCGGTTCCTTCCGGTCCACCTCCGTGCCAAACTGCTGTTGCTTTTCGTTTCATGCGTTGAGTATTTCTTTAGCAAATTATAAGAACTTAAGAGCTAAAAGGTTCATTATCCGGCCGCAGGATTTTTTCGAATTGCTGCTACCGGCCTCATTCTTTAATTTGTGGTCATCCCTTTTCTTAAAATGAAACCATGGAATTAAGATCTTTTGGAAATACCGACCTGCAAGTGAGCGCCATTGGCTTTGGCGCCTGGGCCATCGGAGGAAATGCCATGATCGGTGATGTAGCCATCGGCTGGGGCCCATCGGACGACGATCTTTCCTCACGGGCAATCCGTACAGCGTTGGATCAGGGCATTCTCTTCTTTGATACGGCTGATATTTATGGCCTCGGGCATTCAGAAAATCTGTTGGGTAAAGCATTAAAGGACCATCAGGAAGTCGTTATTGCCACCAAAGTAGGCAACTGTGCTAAAAATGGGTTATTCACAGTGGACTACTCCTACAATTACATCATTGAAGCCTGCGAAGCCAGTTTGAAGCGGCTCAATCGCGAGGTTATTGACTACTATCAATTGCATTCCGCACGCTTGACCCACCTGGAACAAGGGGATTGCATCGCAGCCATGCATCAATTGAAGCAAGAGGGAAAGATTCGATATTGGGGCCTTTCATTGAACACCTTCACACCGGAGCCGGAAGCCCAATGGATAATGGAACGACACGAAGGCAGTGGTTTTCAATTGGTGCTTAATCTCATGAACGGCAAAGCGTTACCATTGATGAGAATGGCAGCTCAGAAAGGATATGGCATTATTGTACGTATGCCGCTGCAATTTGGACTACTAACCGGAAAGATGAAGCCGGATCGTCATTTTGGACCCGATGATCACCGCCACAAACGACTTGATCCGATCCTGTTGCAAGAAGCAACCCAATACCTGGAGAATCATGTTTGGCCCATCTGCCAGAACTATCAATGCACCCCATTACAGCTTGCCCTTGCGTACTTATTGTCTTTCCCGGAAGTGAGTACCGTCATCCCCGGCTTACGCTCTCCCCAGCAGGTGGAGGAAAATAGTTCCGGTTTATTCCGCCTGGACCTAAAAGACCGGGATTACCTGGAACAATTGTTTCAATCGGCACCCGGACAGGCCATCTGGCATGATCTGGTTACCCGTGGTTGACCGGATACCATTCACTTACCGCCCGGAATGCATTTCCTCCAGCCGGTTACTCACGTTGAATAGGGCCCGAGCGGTATGATAAGGTGTTTTCCAGATGTGTGCTTTGTGTTGTTCCCGGCTGCGGGGGCTTTTATCCAGGCCGTAATTGTACCATCCTCCAAACTGGTGATCGACCAGGTATTGATCAATGTATTCCCATTGCATTTTGAATAATTTAAGGTAGTGATGCGGATCATCGGGATACCTCTGAGCCAATATCAGTAAAGTATTGAGGGTTTCCGCCTGCGCCCACCAGTTTTTGGAATCACGGACAATCTTGAGTGGCCCGCCAACCTGTTCGTAATAGCCGGCATCGTACATTCCGCCTATCGAGGCGTCAAAGCCCTGTTCGAGTGCATGTTCAGCCATCCGGCGCGTAACCTTTTCGGTCGGCGGGTCAATGGTTCCTTCCAGGGCTTCCGCCGCCTCCCGAAGCAGATATACCGTTTCAATGTCGTGGCCAAAAGAAACCTCATCCAGATGATAATGTGATTCTCGCACAGCTTTGGATGAATCGCGATAGCTTAGGGGCGTCCATTGGCGATCGCAAAAAAGGGTCAGGTAATTTTTTCCGCCAACCAGTGTATCCCGGATGATCAAAAGCATTTCGCTTAGCCTTTCCCGCAAGCCAGGATCCGGCCACAAAGGATACAATTCGGTAAATGCTTCCAACAGGTGGATGCTGCTGTTTTGATCTTTGGGCGGTGTGCCGGCAAAGCCTGCCATCAACGGGGATCCATCACGCTGCAAGAATTGAAAATACCCTCCATACTGCGGATCATGACTATAGTCTTCCAGCCACTGAAACGTTTTCTTGGCCAGATTTAACGCTTCTTCATCCCTGCTCACCCGGTAATAAGCAGCCAGGCCATAGATGGCAAAAGCATTGCCATAGGCTTGTTTTTGCCATCCGCCGGCGCCTGGTAAAGGCAAGGGCAGCCCTTCCCGGGACACCAGATTATAAAACCCACCGTAGGCAGTGTCCCACATCACATCCCGCAAAAATTCGAAGCCTTGCCTGGCCATGGACAGGTAGATTTTTTTCTCCGGGTAGTGTTCATAGGCCCGCGAACACGTCCACACCTGCCTGGCCTGGGAAACGATCATTTTATTCTGGTCTCCAGCGATGTGCCACGCCGAGTCAAAATCACTGAGAAATCCTCCATGCAGTGAATCCACGGTCCGCGGATACCAGGCAGCCAGGATTTGATTTTCCAGTACCTGTTTAATTTCCGAATGAATACGATCCAGGGAGATTGAACCACCGTCATTACTTTCTTTTCCTTCCTGGCAGGAAAGTAGGGTAAAAAAGATGCCGGTAATGATCAGAATTTTTTGCGACGACATTTATCCAGGTGATGTTTGGCCCTTGACCTTGAAAATACAACCACAAGCACGATGAAACGCCATTTTTACATGATTAATCCATTCATCTATGACGGGCCTCATTCAATTTTACTTGCAAAGCAGCAATAAAACCCGCAATATTGCCCCGGCTTTCACCCGGAGCTGATAAAGAAAAACCCTAAATTCTGGAAACCTATGAGCACAAATAAATTCTTATTCAGCCTTCTTTTATTGAGCCTTCTGGCCCTCATTCAATGTAAGAAAGACAATGCCCGTCCAGAGATCGCCCAGGAAACCATTAATGGGGTTACCATGACATTTATCGCCAGTGATGGCAGCGATACTTCGGTTGTATCCTACTCGGATCCGGATGGAGAGGGTGGTACAGACCCCATTATCGTAGGGGATACGATCAAAGTGAATACCATTTATCAGGCTTCCCTGAAGTTGTGGAATGGATCAAGCGATGTGACCGGGGATATTCAGAATTCCGCCCAGGATCACCAGGTATTTTTCTCCGCTTCATCCGAGCTTGGGTTGACCTTTCTCTACGATGACTCAGATGACGACGAGCATCCGGTCGGACTGCTTTCTACTTGGAATTCGTCCCGGAAGGGAACGGGAGTGCTTCGTATGACATTGGTACATCAACCCGATAAGTCCGCTTCAGGAGTTGCCCAGGGAAACCTGAGCACCGCAGGGGGTAAAATCGATATCGAGGTTGATTTTCCCTTTACAACGCGTTAATCGACCAGGTTAAGGAGCTTTCTTTCCACAGGCAGGCCTGTAACTGTTACGATCTACCAAACCGATAAGATTGATATCCAGGTACTTCAGTGCCGTGAATTTTTTACTCGGAGAATCGTTCCGAGCGTGGTTGAGGCCGTACACCAAAGTACGGGTTTAAATCGCATTTAGTAGATTAGCGGAATACGTGTTTTCAATATTCAATCCTTCGCATGAAAAAAGCAACCTGCATATCGTTTGGGTTTATCTGGATCGTGTCTTTCACTTTTCAATTACATGCAGAAGATGGTTACCGTTTATGGTTGCGCTACGACCGGATAGAAAACGACGATTTACGGACCTATTATCAAAAGCAACTCGAAAGCGTTTGGCTTTTGGACACCTCGGCCACCGGAAAGGTCATACATGATGAATTGGTCCGGGGTCTGGAAGGACTGCTTGGCACCACGGTGCATTGGGAAAATAAACTTGGCGACCATCAATTGGTTATCGGTACCCGTGGTCAATGGCCAGCCTTCCTAGCGCCCTCCTTACTGAAAGAACTGGAAGCACTACCCCGGGAAGGGTTTATTTTGCGTACGATGGTCGTCCGGGATCACCCGGTCATCCTGCTGGTAGGCGCTAGCCCGGCCGGGACACTTTACGGTGTGTTTCATTTTCTGCAAATGGTACAGATGCATCAGTCCCTGGAAGGAGTGGACCATCAGGAGGCGCCGCGGTTGCAAATCCGTATGCTGGATCACTGGGACAATTTGGACCGGACGGTAGAGCGTGGTTATGCCGGATTTTCGATCTGGGATTGGCACCGGTTGCCCGATTACCTGGATCCCCGTTACCTCGATTACGCCCGGGCAAATGCTTCGATCGGAATCAATGGGACCGTATTGACCAATGTCAATGCCAATCATCTTATCCTGCGTTCCGATTACCTGGACAAGGTAAAAGCCCTCGCTGACCTCTTCCGGCCTTATGGGATCAAGGTCTACCTGACCGCCCGATTCAGCGCTCCCGTTGAGCTGGGTCACCTGCCTACTGCTGACCCGCTTGATCCCCGGGTCAGGCAATGGTGGAGGGACAAAGCAGCGGAGATTTATGCCCGCATTCCTGATTTTGGGGGCTTTCTGGTCAAAGCCAATTCAGAGGGACAGCCGGGTCCGCAAAATTACCATCGTTCCCATGCCGATGGTGCGAATGTCCTGGCGGATGCCGTGCAACCTTTTGGGGGCATCGTGATCTGGCGTGCATTTGTCTACAGCGATAAATCTCCGGAAGACCGGGCCAAGCAAGCGTACCAGGAATTTGTTCCTCTTGACGGCCAATTTCGCCATAATGTCCTGGTGCAGGTAAAAAACGGACCCATCGACTTTCAACCCCGCGAGCCCTTTCATCCTATGTTTGGCGCCATGCATAAAACGCCCTTGATGATGGAATTTCAGATTACCCAGGAATACCTCGGTCAGGGCACCCACCTGGTGTACCTTGGCTCCCTCTGGGAAGAAGTTTTACAGGCAGATACGTACGCCTCCGGCCCCGGTACCACGGTAGCACGTACGCTGGAACAGGGCCCGGACCCGTATCTGACCGGAATGGCTGGTGTCGCCAATATCGGCACCGATCGCAACTGGACCGGTCATTTATTTGGTCAGGCCAACTGGTATGCCTTTGGCCGGCTAAGCTGGAACCCGGAACAGTCGGCCGCATCCATTGCAGAGGATTGGATACGATTGACGTTCTCCAATCAACCCGTTGTACGTAAAACCGTCCGGGAAATGATGATGAATTCATGGGAAACCTGTGTCAATTACATGACGCCCCTCGGACTTGCCCATTTGATGGCTACCGGACACCATTATGGTCCGGGACCGTGGGTCAACGACCTCTCCCGTCCGGAATGGAATCCGGTGTACTATCACCGTGCCGATGCTGGAGGCATTGGATTTGACCGTACGGCAACCGGGAGCAATGCCATCGGTCAATATGCCCAAACGGTTCAGGACTCTTTTGGATCTCCGGAAAAATGTCCTGAACAATACCTGCTGTGGTTCCACCATGTTGCCTGGCAAACAACCATGAAATCCGGTTTCACCCTTTGGGAAAGTCTTTGTCAACATTATGATGCCGGTGTCGCCGGGGTAAGGCACATGATTACGGCATGGGAATCCATCCGGTCTGATATCGATCCGGAGCGTTACGATCAGGTGAGGATGATGCTGACCATCCAACAGCGGGAAGCCCTCTGGTGGAGAGACGCGTCCATTGCCTATTGGCAATCGGTCAATGGATTGAACCTTCCACCTGGCACAGACCCTCCCCGGCATAATCTGGACTATTACCAGTCTTTGTCCTTCCCGTTTGCTCCCGGGATAAAACCGTGATGATGAAAGCTGACGGTGCTAACCTGGCATCCGGTAATTTTTAGGGCTCGGTTTTATGGATTGACGAAAGAACATTAACCAGGTAGTTGCCGGTCAAAATCGCCAGGCCCAGTGGAAGTAATGCACTGAATGCGAACAGTAACTCATAAAAATAAGGCATAAATCCCCATGCCGCCCATTGCATGATTCCCTGAGAAAATAACATTAATTCGGAGCTTAGGATACCAGCAATAAACAGTCCGAGCCCCCACTGAAGACTACGTAAACATGGCGATAGCCATTTATTTTGTATCGCAAAGGCCAGTAAAAAGAGAGACAGAAAGCCTAAAAAGATTAAATGCAAAAAGGCAATCACGAAGTTTCTTACCGTGTAGGCCACCTTAGCGATCAAAGGCACCATGACCGCCGTTTGCACCATCATTTTCAAAAAGAATGCAATAAATAGAAGGATCAGAAGTAAATGGGTTATCCGATGGATTGATGGTCTCCAACTACGGTGCGCTTGTCTGAACCAGAGCATGAGATAATAAAGTGCCACCAACTGGAACAATACACCAAAACTATTGACCCAAAAAATCCAGGGGCGGGGATTGGCCCACGTCACTGCCAATGCAAAGGTCAACAGACAGGAAGTAGTCAACCAGATCCAGGACTTATTAAGTCCTTGATGATGAGCATCCGGTAACCAGCGCGCCGCAATGGCCAGGACCGCAAAGGTGAACCACCCGTTAATCAAATAATGCAGGTAAAATTGCACACTTTCATAATAGAGAGCCGTTTTCCCAATTTTCCCAACCATCGTCAGAGCAATCATCCAGATACCCAATAAGGCGATGAACTGAAAGCAAAGCGCACCAAAAATCCATTTCAGTCCCGCCCGGTTTTCCAAATGACGGACATCACGGTAAAAGTGATGCATAAACGCATACGAAAGCAGGCCCTGCAAGGTTGTTCCGATGATGGAGAGGATACCATAACCGGCGACCAGGAAGCCCACCAGCATGATGAAAACGGCCAACTGGTGGAACCCCAAAAGCAAAACATAAAATCGATTCCGAAATGCCTTTTCACCCAAATAGACCAGTAAAAGAACGACCAGCAGGGCCTGATTGACCCACCCTAACATGACCACGTGGGAATGAGCCAGTAACATGTAACGGTAAGGAGGCAACCAGGGTAACTCGGCAATAAAAACATATCGCAACGTAATGCCCAACAAGGCCGCTATCATGAAGTTGAGCAATGCCAAACCAAACCAGTGAACAGGCTTCACGGATTGAATTTTTAGTGTGTCAGTTCTTGGCAGCCTGACGGTCGTTTGACAAGAAAAACTCCAACATACTGCGTGCATCTTCTGCACTCAGGTTTTGATTAGGCATACGGACCAGACATTCTTTGAGCAGCTCCTGCGCCGCTTCATCTTTTTCCAGCATGACGTCCACGTTGGTCACCATATTCAAAATCCATTCGGGTTTACGGCGCTCGGTCACTCCCCTAAAGCCAGGTCCGACCAAGCGTTGATCCGTTAACTTATGGCAAGCAGAACACTTCAGGTCATAGATCTCCTGGCCCCGGGCGACCATGGTTTTATCCAGTTGATCATGCAGTTCGACATGGGTATATTCACCAATGCCTTTACCATCATCCACAACAGCTGGCGCAGCTTCCGGAGATGGTTCCGACCTGTTTTCAGAAGGTTCCGACCCGGATGAACACGAGATCAGTAATCCAACCAGTAAGGGTAAAGCGAGGTACTTTCTCATTGTACAAGGATTTATATTTTGAATTCATTATTCGACAATTGCTGGGCAATTTGGGCAATGGTCTGATTGCGGATATGGAAATGGATTCCTTCGCGCAAAGTATACGCCTGAAAATGCAGGGGACAAGGATTTGCTGACGAACAGGCAGACAGACCCGAAATACAGGACTGAAATACATCCGGACCGTCAATACAAATGACTACATCCGCTAAGTTGCCTTTACGATCCTCCTCCGTAAGGTAAAATCCTCCATTAGGACCTTTGATCGATGAGATCAATTGATTACGAACCAATTGCTGAAGGATTTTAGCCAAAAATGGACGGGGTACACCCAATGCTTCCGCAAGATCTTCCACTCTGAGTTTATGCTTTTCGTTGGTAAAAGCTGCCAGGTAAAGCACCGCCCGCATGGCATATTGACACGTCTTTGAAAACATATTCGTATTAAAATTTCCGCTAAAATAGGATTTATTTATCCTTTTTTAAGAAACAAAATCAAAATTAAACCATGGGTGTTGCATTCATAACAATCCATATCATCGCTATTTATGACCCCTATCATGCCCCAGTTTCAGGCGGAGTTTCATTTTTGTAAATAAGATTAAAAGGTCTTTTTATATTTTAAATTGAATTGTATGAAACGATTAACCTTGTATGCGATCACTACCTTATTTACTGCGATATTACTAATCTGGACACCAGGATGCCAGTCTCCCGGAGGCCCTGCAACCGGCGGACTGGTTTCCAGTAATGATGCGGCATCCCAGGTCTATGTGGCTCCCGGTCAGTATGATGAATTTTATTCTTTTTTATCCGGAGGCTTCAGTGGCCAATTGAGCGTTTATGGCCTGCCTTCGGGCCGGCTTCTGAAAGTCATCCCCGTTTTTTCAGTCGATGCGGAAAAAGCGTATGGATTCAATGAAGAGACCAAGCCCATGTTGAACACCTCCTTTGGCTTTGTGCCCTGGGACGATGCCCACCACCCGGAGTTGTCCCAGACCAATGGAGAAACCGATGGTCGCTGGATCTTCATCAACGGAAACAACACGCCCCGGGTTGCCCGGATAGATCTTTCCACTTTTGAAACGACTGAAATCATCGAAATACCCAATAGCGGAGGGAATCATAGTTCGCCCTTTACCACAGAAAATACCGAATACGTGGTTGCAGGTACCCGATTTGGCGTTCCATATCCGCAAAATGATGTTGCCATTTCCAGTTATGCGGAAAATTTCAAAGGCATGTTGACCTTCATTAAAGTCGATCCTGAATCAGGACATATGGAAATTGCCTTCCAGATCCTCTTACCGGCATTTGATTATGATTTAGCCCATTCGGGTAAAGGGAAATCACATGGGTGGACATTTTTTACCTCCTACAATACCGAACAGAAGAACACATTGCTGGAAGTCAATGCATCGCAAAATGACAAAGACTTTATTGCGGCCATCAACTGGAAAAAAGCAGAAGAATACCTTGCCCAGGGCAAATTCCGGGAAATCCCTGCTCGCTATGCACACAATGTCTATTCCGACGTAGATCACCAGGCTACCAGCACGATCATCGAAAAAGTAAAGGTATTAACCCCGGAGGATTGTCCAGATATGGTCTATTTTCTTCCAACGCCGAAGTCTCCCCACGGTGTTGACGTTGATCCTAGCGGTGAATACATCGTTGGTAATGGTAAACTCTCCGCTGACCTCACTGTACACTCGTTCACCAAGATGTTACAAGCCATTGAAAACAAATCCTACGAAACGATGATCTCCTCCATACCGGTCCTGAAGTATGAAGAGGTTGTCGGGGGTGTCGTAAAGGCTCCAGGCCTGGGCCCATTGCATACCGAATTTGATGCCAACGGCAACGCTTATACGACATTCTTCATTTCATCTGAAATCGTAAAATGGAAAGTAGGCACCTGGGAAGTACTGGACCGTGTCCCTTGTTATTATTCCGTTGGACATTTGATGATCCCCGGAGGTGACTCACGCAAGCCACAAGGCAAATACATGCTGGCTCTAAATAAGATTACCAAGGACCGCTACTTGCCTACCGGACCTGAACTGGATCAGGCTGCTCAATTGTACGACATTTCCGGTGATAAAATCAAATTGTTGCTGGATTTCCCGACGGTCGGTGAACCTCACTACGGACAGGGTATTTCTGCCGACCGGATCGTACCAAACGTCAAAAAAATCTATCCGATTGAGGAAAACAAACATCCTTATGTTTCCCTGGGAGAAGGAAAAACAAAAGTGGAGCGCCAAGGTAACGACGTCCATGTCTACATGACCACGATCCGCTCTCATTTTGCTCCGGATAACATCGAAGGGGTGAAGGTGGGCGATAAAGTCTTTTTCCACGTAACCAATCTCGAACAAGACTGGGATGTACCGCATGGATTTGCAGTCATGGGAGCTCGTAATTCAGAAATCCTGGTTATGCCGGGTCAGACGGAAACGACGGTCTGGGAGCCCCAACGGCCAGGTGTTTATCCGTTTTACTGCACGGACTTCTGCTCTGCCCTGCATCAGGAAATGCAAGGTTACATCCGCATTAGTCCCGCCAATAGCAACACACCTTTGAAATGGAGCATGGGTGAGGACATCGTTCAATAATGGTTAAGTGAAGAGGACAGTTTCCAGTAAGCTACCAACTGTCCTCTACCTTTTCTTTTAACTTAAAAAACATCCGATCATGAAATGGTTGCCACGATTGCTGATGATCCTCGGCTTAGCTGGTTTCCTGAGCTTGTTTGCCTTCCCGCTGTGGCGGATCACCCTGGTTGCGCCCCAGTATCCGACCGGAGTCCGTATGTACATCTGGATCAATAAAATTGGCGGGGAAACGGCCGGCACCCTACAGAATATCAACATCCTCAACCACTATGTCGGGATGAAATTCATCGAACCTGAATCCATTCCGGAATTGAGCTATTTCCCTTACGTTGTTCTGGCCCTGGGTTTATTGGGTCTACTCGCCATGGTGATCAATAAGCCATGGGCTTACTTAGGCTGGGCTTTGCTGGTAATCATCCTGGCGGCTATTGGCATTTATGATTTTTACCTGTGGGAGTACGATTACGGTCATCATTTAAGTCCTACTGCACCCATTAAAATTCCGGGAGCAAGTTATCAGCCTCCGGTGATCGGTAAAAAGACCATCCTAAACTTTACTGCTTATTCCTATCCGCATACCGGTGGAATTCTAGCCGGCATCTCCATCATCCTGGCCTTGGTGGCCTTCAAGATTAAAAAATCATGGTCATGAAAAATTGCATTGTCGGCATGCTGCTTTGCTGCCTGTGCTGGAGCTGCAGGGTAGAACCGCAGGCCATCCCCTATGGTGAAATAGGTTGTGCCTTTTGTCAGATGACGGTGGTCAATCCACAATTTGCTGCTGAGCTGGTTTCAAGTACCGGCAAAGTGTATTTTTTTGATGCCATTGAGTGCATGATCCACTATCAGGCAGATCACCCGACCACCGAATGGGCATTTGCTTTGGTCAATGATTACTTCAATCCCCATCAATTGATCGACGCTGCGCAGGCCACCTATCTGATTTCTTCGGCCATTCCCAGCCCGATGGGCGCCAACCTAAGCGCGTCAGAAGATCAATTCCGAATGAAAAATACCGCTCAGGAACAAGGTGGTGAGACCTACTCCTGGACAGACCTGAAAATTAAACTGAATCAATGAAAAGTTCCAATCTCCTATTGATCCTCATCCTGAATGCCGGCTTTAAAGTAGGAGGTATGGCCCGAACTTGGCAGGTTGGAGCAGGAACTGCCTGCCCTACCATCCATGAAGGTATTGAACAGGCAAATCCTGGTGACACGCTGTTTATCCAGCCCGGGATTTATCGGGAAGGCAATATCGAAATAGCCAAAAAACTAGCCATCCAAGGCATCGATTGGCCGGTGATCGATGGCGAAAACAAAACCGAAATTCTCACCATTACCGTGGATTCCGTTACAATCGAAGGTCTCCGTATTCAAAATGTTGGTACCAATTATCTAAAAGACCAGGCTGGAATTCGTGGTGTTCGCGTCAAGCATTTACTGATCCGGAACAACCGTTTGATGAATACCTTTTTTGGCATCTATCTGGAACACTGCAGCGATGTGATCGTTGCCGGCAACCATATAGAAGGTTCGGCCATCGATGAAGTGTCGTCCGGTAACGCAATTCATGCCTGGTACTGCAAATTGATCCAGATTGAAGCCAACCAGGTTTCCGGTCATCGCGACGGCATTTACTTCGAGTTCGTAGACAGCAGTCAGATCTGCGAGAACGACAGCCAGCAAAACCTGAGGTATGGTTTGCATTTTATGTTCTCAAACGATGACGATTACATGCAGAATCGATTTGAATTGAACGGGGCAGGTGTTGCGGTGATGTTTTCCAGGCGAATTGTCATGCGAAACAATCAATTCATTGAAAACTGGGGGAGTGCCTCTTATGGATTGCTTTTAAAGGAAATTTACGACGGGTGGATTTATTTGAACCGATTCGATCAAAATACCATTGGTGTCTATTCCGAAGGATCGAATCGTATCCTTTTTGAAGAAAACATTATCCACCGCAATGGCTGGGGGGTAAAAATAGCCGGTGGTTGTGCAGACAACCTTTACCGGTACAATGATTTTAACCTGAATACCTTTGACGTCACCATACCCCATAATCAGCCTTCCATCACTTTTCAATACAATCATTGGGATCAATACCAAGGATATGACCTGAATCATGACGGGGTTGGCGATGTTCCTTTCCGCCCGGTTAAACTTTACGGTTACGTCGTCAGCCGTTCACCGGAAGCCATAGTTTTGTTACGTAGTTTTCTGGTGGATCTGCTGAATTATGCCGAAAAAGTAAATCCGGTGGCAACCCCTTTGCTTGTCCAGGATCCTACCCCACTAATGCATTCCAAATTCAAATCACCCAGACCATGATATCGATCAACGGGTTACATAAATCATTCGGAAAACTTGATGTTCTACAGGATATCGGTCTGGAACTGGCAACACCGGGTGTTATCGCAATCCTGGGCCCCAACGGCAGTGGAAAGTCCACCCTGATTAAATTAATCCTCGGACTGGTATTACCAACCCACGGGAGCATTACCGTACTGGGAGAATCAATCGACCACTCGTATCAATACCGCAAATACATCAGCTATTTACCTCAGATCGCCCGATTTCCCGACAATTTGAAAGTCCGTGAACTACTCGATGTCATTGAAGACATTCGTGGTAAGTCCCGGATAAAAGCGTCTCTTATTGATTATTTTGGTATTGAAACCTTTCTGAATAACAAACTTGGCCATCTTTCAGGCGGCACCAGACAAAAGGTCAACCTGGTCATTACTTTTATGTACGATACGCCCATCCGGATTCTTGATGAACCTTCGGCCGGCCTGGATCCAATTGCCATGGTTGCTCTGAAAAAACTGATCGAGGAGGAACGTAAGCAGGACAAGCTAATAGTATTAACCACCCACATTATCCCCATGGTCGAATCAATGGCCAATGATTTAGTCTTTCTGTTGGAAGGTTCCATCTATTTCCATGGTGCACCCGGCGAACTAAAGAGGAAAACAGAAACCAATAATTTGGAAGAAGCCATTGCCAAATTGATGATACGATCCGGCACCCCAATCATTCAGTCCTCCGCAAATACATACGGGTCTTTATTAAACCCCAAAATGCTCAAGGAATGAAAAAGATCATTATTTACAGCTTGAAGGATCTCCTGCGCAGCAACTGGATCTATTTTTATTCGGTCTTCTTCCTGTTGACCACCATGGCGTTAGGCTGGATGAGTCAGGATCCGCTGAAAGTCGTTGTCAGTCTCCTTAATATTATTCTCATTCTGGTTCCTCTGGTATCACTGCTTTTTGGCTTGATGTACATCTACAATATGCGGGAATTTACGGAGCTGTTGTTGGCGCAACCTTTACCACGCATGCATGTTTTCGGAGGACAATATGCTGGACTGGTCATTGCGCTTTCCATTTCCTGTCTGGCCGGAATCGGCATCCCATTTTTGATCCTTAGCTTACACCAAACCGTGATTTGGTTTCAGGTATCCAGCCTCTGTGTAGTTGGCGTTGCCCTCACCTTAATTTTCTCCGGTTTTGCGTTTTTCATTGGCTTGCGATTTGAGAATCGCATCAAAGGATTTGCCGCAGGCTTAACGGTCTGGTTATTTTTCGCTGTCATTTACGATGGCATTTTTCTCTGGGTATTGACCATCTTCCAGGATTATCCGCTTGAGAAATTCACCCTGGTCATGAGCTGGATGAATCCCATTGACCTGGGGCGAACTTTGCTTTTACTTCAACTAGATATCTCCAGCTTGTTAGGTTATACCGGCGCGGTCTTTCAGCATTTCCTTGGGACTGTCTGGGGAAAAATAATGTCCGGTGGAATCCTAGTGCTGTGGATCGGGATTCCTCTGTGGGGAGTCCGTCGCCTGGCTAAACGCAAAGATTTTTAAAAGGATCATTGTTCAATTTGCTGGCCGGTAGCCAGGTCCAGCCATTGGCCAAGTTTTGGACTGACCCATTCGACCGCCGCTGAAGACGGATCGATGGCAGCCAGATTTTGGAGTATTTCCAGGGGTTGGCTAATCGGTTCATCACCGAGTTCAAAGGTCCCGAAATGCATCGGCATCCACCAACGGACACCCATATCCCGGGCCGCCCGGGCGGCCTCCTCCGGAGCCATGTGGCTGTCTCCCATAAACCATCGGGGTTCATAAGCTCCGGTACCCAAAAGGGCGAGGTCGATCCCGGGGAAGAGTCTGCCGATTTCCTGGTAGTGGCTACCGTATCCGCTATCGGCCCCGAAATAGACGGTATGCCGGGAGGACTGGATCATGAAGCTGCCCCATAACATGGTATTGGTGTCCCAGAGATAGCGTCGGGCCCAGTGTTTGGCTGGTAGATAATGGATCTTAATGCCCTGAATTTCCGGAAAAGACTGATACCAGCCTGCTGGGGTCACTGGTCCGGAAGCTCCGGTACTTTTGAGCAAAGGATCGAGGGCAAGGCCCGTATAGGTGATTATATCCGCATTCCTGGAATACAATTCCTTCAAGCTGGGAACGTCACAATGATCCCGGTGATTGTGCGATAGCAACAGTACGTCCACTTCCTGCAGATCGCTAATCGCCATGGGCAATTCCGTCAGCCGCTTCATCAGCGAAACATTCCCCAGGACCGGGTCGGTGATCAGGGTAACACCGTCCAGGCGTATCAGGAAAGTTGCGTGACCTAACCAGGCGATGCCGTCTGCCGGCCAGCTTGCCGGGTCACGCATGGATAGCACATCAGGTCGCCAGTTATCGTTTTTCTTTTGCTCCTTGAACGGTTTTGGTCCGGTCTGCCATTTCCAGACATCGCTCCATCCGCGCATGGTAAAAGAGCCCTGATTCTGGTACAGGCCCTTCTCATCGAGGGGATTACCCTGCCAATCTTCGATGAGAAAGGGTAATTGATCGTTGTAGGTTGGTCTTATCGCCATGATGCTTGAAGTAACTAAATTTACAGGGAAAGGTTGCCAATCCCTTCTTCCTGATAGACGAATGAAGGGTTCGATTACTCTACTTTTCCGCGAAAATGAACTGGGAGATCCCACCTCTTTCACCTCTGTCTTTTTTGCCACCTCTGTCACTTCTGCCACCTCTGTCACTTCTGTGACTACAAAAAAAACGCCGGTATCGGGGGGATGATACCGGCTGCTTTCCTATCATGAAAAATTGATCGATCACAACTGTTTACGCAGTCTGGCCACCGGGATATTTAATTGTTCCCGATACTTGGCGACGGTTCTGCGCGCGATGTTATAGCCCTTCTTTTCCAGCAAGTCACGCAATTTTTCATCGGAATGCGGTTTGCGTTTATTTTCGGCGGTGATGATTTCGGACAGAATATTCTTCACTTCCAGGGTGGAAACCTCATCCCCATCCTGGGTGGTCATGGATTCTGAGAAAAAGTCCTTAAGGCGCTTGGTTCCGAACTCAGTCTGCACAAATTTACTGTTGGCGACCCGCGACACGGTGGAAATATCCAGACCGGTAATGTCGGCAATGTCCTTGAGGATCATTGGTTTCAATTTGCTCTCGTCGCCGGACAGGAAATACTCGTACTGATACTGCATGATGGTATACATGGTCTGGTACATGGTATGCTGGCGCTGCTTGATCGCATCGATAAACCATTTGGCGGAGTCAATTTTTTGCTTGATGAATTGAATCGCCTCTTTGTCCTTATGCGAAATGCGCTTTTTCCCTGTGCGCTCCTTATACCCATGGAGGATGTTCTTGTATTGTTCGTTGATGCGTAATTCCGGTGCATTTTTTGAATTCAGTTGCAATTCCAATTCACCGTCGCGGTTGAAGATGATAAAATCCGGGATGATGTAATTTCCACTGGTCGATGATCCGTGTTGAGGTACATAACCACTGGCTGGTTTGGGATTCAGCTTGAGGATAAAATCCATCGTTTCCTTCAGTTCGGGTTCACTGAGGTTGACGTATTTTTTGAGTTTATCGAAATGTTTCTTCGAAAATTCGTTGAAATATTTTGTTACAATACAACGGGCGCGATCGATCGTATCCTGGGTAACGCGGCTGTCCGGATTTTTTTTCTTGTAGGTGTTGATCTGGATAAGCAAGCACTCCTGCAGGTCACGGGCTCCGATACCGGGGGGATCAAAGAGTTGAATTTTCTGGAGTAAATGGTCAACTTCTTCCTCGGAAGTCTCGATGTTCTCTGAAAAGAGCAGGTCATCCATGATGGCAACCGGTTCCCGCCGCAGATAACCATCGTCATCAATGCTGCCAATGATTTGTTTAGCGATCCGGATCTTGCGGCTGTCCTTCAGGTTAAGCATACCCAGCTGGGTATCCAGAAAATCGTGAAAGGTACTCTCAAAGGCAATGGGAATGGTGCGTTCCTCTTCCGCATCGTTGTATCGGCTTTGATAGCTGATCGGGTCTTCGTCGATGTAATCGGAAATGTAGTCATCCAGCTCAAAATCCGAGGACGATTCGAATTCGGTGTCCGACAGGTCGGCGCTTTCTCCTTCCTTATCGTTGGATTCATAATCTTCCGCGCTGGTTTCCCGCAGGGAGTCTTCACTGATCTCATCATTGAGGTCAAACAATTCATCCCTGTTTTCGCCTTCATCCAGGGCTGGATTGGCCTCCAATTCTTCTTTGATCCGCTGTTCTAACGTAGCCGTAGGAATTTGCAATAGCTTCATCACCTGGATTTGCTGCGGTGACAGCTTTTGCAGCATCTTCTGACTTAGTTTTTGTTTAATCATACTCATAGGCAAAAATGGATGTTATACCTCTAATAAAAA
>JAGQXC010000034.1 GCA_020436785.1 Saprospiraceae bacterium
CGAGCCGTAGCGTTTGGGATTCCAATGGCTGCCCGAGCGGGCATGCCAGCAGAATTAAAAAGAGATTCTTTCTGAGCCAGGTTACAACATTGAGTAACCGCTGCATTGGAATCACGGAAATCTTTTGGCTTGGATGATTTGCATTACCAACATGTTGCATTTACTTGGGTCTTTCACCAGGTGAAAGTTTTCTACGTGATGCAATCGTTGCCTGAAAATAAAAAGGTCTGTAAACAGACTCCAACGGAGCGCCATCTACAGACCCTGAAAATCCCGCGGTACACCTACTGCAATACCAGGGATCTCACACCAGTTAAATCCAAACTGGCAGCACCTGTCTTTAAAGAGTTACTTGGATGACCAACCACTTGGCAAATCAAGCGGAGAATCCTCTTAGGTGAAAACTCTCTTTGGGCGTTAATTTTTCATCATCCAACTGCACGGGTTGGATGATGTCATTCATCTTCTCGTTGGTTTAAGCTCAGGCTATGAATTTAAACATATCGTCATCCAACTTTGGGAGATTGGAAAACTTTTAAATGCATATCCAATAACTGATTCAAATCTATAAAAAACAGAACAAATAGCGTATCTGATTAGAGAAAAGGTTGTTATTCTGGTATTACCGGTCAACACATTCAAATCATATAAATATAAACAATTTGTTTTTTTACCTTTTGATAATCAATACATTGCCATAATTGCACATGTGACTTGTAATTCTTCAAGCATAAATGAATGTTCAGTCACCCAGGAAGAAGGCGAAGTACCCTTAAGATCCCATCTTCTCCCGGGCATATTGCTCCCATTTCCAGGCAGTACGTGTCATCTCATCCAGATCTCTTTGGGTGCGCCATCCGAGTGATTTTGCTGCTTTATCTACATTGGCATAAATCATGGCGACATCTCCGGGGCGACGATCTACAATGCGGTAAGGTAATTTGCGCCCGGATGTCTTTTCAAACGAATGGATGACCTCCAGGACCGTACTGCCGACTCCGGTACCCAAATTATAGATGTCGTATTTTTCATTCTGCTTGCCTTCCAGTTGAAATTGCAGAGCCTGCACATGCGCTTCTGCCAGGTCCATCACATGAATGTAATCTCGCAAAGCGGTCCCGTCCGGCGTATCGTAATCACCACCAAAAACGGCAAGTTCTTTACGGATCCCAATGGCGGTCTGCGTAATAAAGGGCATCAGATTATTGGGAATACCAATCGGCAATTCTCCGATCAGTGCAGAATCATGGGCACCTACCGGATTAAAGTAGCGCAAGGATATTGCCTGCGGGATCTCGCCGGCATGGACAGCGTCCCGGATCATGACTTCATTCATCTGCTTGGTTTGGCCATAGGGCGAAGCCGCCTCCTGGAGAGGGGTATTCTCAGTCACCGGCAGTTGATCCGGTTGTCCGTACACCGTCGCGGATGACGAAAAGATCAGATTGGGAATGTTGTGCTTTTGCATGGCTTCCAGGACATGCAGCATGGACACCAGGTTGTTGTGGTAATACCGGGTAGGCTGGGCTACCGATTCACCGACGGCTTTCAATGCCGCAAAATGGATGACACCCATGGCGTCCTGGTGGCGTTGAAAACAAGCAAAGGCCTCCTGTTCCTTGCATAAATCAACCTTTTCCAGTCGTGGCGTGGTTCCCGTTATTTTGGCAATCTGATGGACAACTTCCTCATTGCTGTTGGAAAGATTATCGATCAAAACGACTTCGAAGCCTGCCTCCTGCAGCGCAACGGCAGTGTGGGAACCGATGTAACCGGCTCCTCCGGTGGTGATGATTTTTGTTTTGGTCATGCGTCCTTTTTACCAGAACAAGGCATACAAGGCGACCAGGATGATCATGATCACCGTTGCACTGATGTTAAATGCCGGCCCGGTCTTGAAAAGGTCCTTGGTCAATGGGATGCCTTTGGAATCTGGCTGACCGCGGTTTTCCAAATAACTCAACAACAAGATGATGCCGATGGATGCCAGACAGGTGATGAACATCTGGTGCATGAAGGGTATGGTCACAAAGACGGCGGCATCCGACCATCCGTTAGGCGCTACTTTGAAATACAAGGCGATGGGAATGGACAAAATGACACCCCAGATCGCTGCATTGTTGGTGGAACTGCGCCAAAAAAGTCCGGTCAGAAAGACGGCAAGAATGCCGGGACTGACGACCCCGGTGTATTCCTGGATAAACTGGAATGCCTGTGACAGGTTACCAAGCAAAGGAGCGATGATCACCGCAATCACCAGGGCTACGGCGGCAGAGACCCGACCGGCATTGACGATTTGTCGATTGGTAGCTTTCTTATTGATGTAATCCACATAGATATCCATCGTAAAGATGGTGGCGGTCGAGTTTAGCATCGATGCCAGTGAGGATACAATGGCGGCTGCCAGGGCAGCCATCACCAAACCTTTCAACCCAACAGGAACAAAGGACTTGATCAGCCAGGGTGCGGCGTTGTCGTTGATGATTTGACCATTCACTCCCAGAAAATGCGGATCAACCGATTCCGGCGTAACAACTCCGGCCGCATTGGCATTAAGGACATAAGCGATGATACCAGGGATTACCACGATCAGGGGAATCAATAATTTTAGGAAGGCGGCAAAAGCAATTCCTTTCTGCGATTCCCGCAGGTTTTTGGCCGCCAGGGTACGCTGGATGATGTATTGGTTGAAACCCCAGTAATAGAGGTTGGCAACCCACATCCCGCCGATCAATACGGCCAGACCCGGCAAGTCCAGCCAGGCATCCCTTCCGTCGGGAGTGATGATTTCACCCTTTTGCAGGATCATGGAGAACTTTTCCGGTACTTTTTCCAGCAGGTAACTGAACCCATGGAAGATGTTACCATCCGGGGTTAATTTGCCCAACGCAATAAAGGTGGTGATGAATCCACCGATGACCAAAAGCACAACTTGTACGACGTCCGTCCAGGCCACGGCGCTTAGACCTCCCCAAAGGGAATAGGCAGCGGCAAAGCAGGCCAACCCAATCACAAAAGGCATCATCATGCTTCCGTCACCGGTACCGACGATGGTATCCATGGCCTTCGCTCCCAGGTAGAGCACCGAGGTCAGGTTGACAAATACAAAGAGGGCAATCCAGAATACCGCCAGGATGGTCTTTAAATTGGTGGAATAGCGCTTTTCGACGAATTCCGGTATGGTGTAAAGCTTTTTCTCAATGAAAATCGGCAGGAAAAATTTACCGACGACCAGTAGTGTCAAAGCGGCCATCCATTCGTAGGAAGCGATGGCCAGGCCAATGGCAAATCCCGAACCGGACATTCCGATAAATTGCTCCGCAGAAATGTTGGCCGCAATGAGGGAAGCTCCGATTGCCCACCAGGGCAATGATTTCCCTGCCAGAAAATAATCTTCAGCACCACGCTCATGGCCTTTCTTGGTTCTCGATACATAAAGTCCAATACCCAGAATGGTGAGGCAGTAGATCGTAAACACAACAATGTCGGCTGTATGCATAATCCTTTCGCTTAAGTGTAAAGCCTGAAATTAAGTAAATTTTCAAACCTGCCGACAGGGCACTCCGGTTATTTGTCGATGATCTTGGACAAGGCATAAAAAAGAAAACCGGAAGACGAACTTCCGGTTTCTGAATTCTTCTGAAGGCGAAGGGTGCGGAATGAAGTCAGCCTTTACGCTATGGTCCGCCCCGGAGGCCTGAACGGCCCAACTTTCCTCATTCTCCTTTTTCCTTTCTCCCTTTTCCCTGTTTATTGATTACCCAGGATCAGGGGCAAGCCTTTGTCGCCACCACCGACGACGATCACTTTTGAGTTGGGTGAATTCGCCAGTTGCAACGTAGCCTCGATGCCTTTGTCCTGCAGGATTTTGTCTGACAGGGAAGCGGCCAGAATGCGGTTGGCTTCTGCTTTGGCCTTGGCTTCGATAATTTTACGCTCTGCTTCCTTGCGTTCTTTTTCCAATCGGAATTCGTATTGCAGGGACTCCTGCTCCGTGGTTAGCTTGGATTCAATCGATGCCTGAAGGGTGGGTGGCAAAACAACCTCTCGGATGAGCACGGCATCGAGCGCCAGGAATTTCTCCTTGATGGCATCGCTGGTGACCGTAAATATTTCATCCTGGATGGCTTCCCGTTTTGTGGAATACAATTCTTCCGGGAGGTATTTTCCGATAACTTCACGGGTTGCCGAGCGTATTTCAGGTTTGATAATGCGCTCCAGGTATTCGGGACCGATCAGGTCGTGGAGGTAACCGATCATTTGCGGTTCCGGCGCAAAACGGTAACTCAACTCCACTTTGATGGTCAAACCGTTGCTTGACAACACTTCCATGGTCTCGAATGCTTCGTTGATGCGTACATCGTAAATGAACATCTTGTTCCAAGGCATCACCACATGGAAACCCTGACCGTAGACATGCTCCTTGTCCAGTCCACCACCAAAGCGACGGAACAGGACACCTTTGTTACCGGCATCGATGGTCAGAAAAGTGGTATTGGTCAGGATGATAAAAAGTAGAATAAAGCCTACACCGAAAAGGATGTATTTCATCGCTTTAGGGGTCTGGCCAAATAAATTGGGATCACGTCTGTTCGTCATTTTTGAAATTTTTTTAAAAAATAATGGATTTAAAACTCGTTTGTTGAAAATTTTCTATCAGTATCCGCAAAAATACGACTTGTGCTGGACAGGCTCACTCAGAGGACTTGTTGCCAGGCCTGGATGACCTGACCGGCAGGGATATTGCGCATGCATTTGAAATGTCCCCGGGGGCAGTCCGCCCGTCCAAAACGCGAACACGGCCGGCAGGATAACCCTTCCACTTCAACCCGTTGCCAGGCCACCTTCTCCTTTCCGTAATACGGCCAGAATCCGTATTCGGCCAGTGTGCCACCGAAGATGGCCACGACCGGTTTGCGCAAGGCCGCCGCAATATGCATAAATCCGGTGTCGTGCGCAATGACACTGTGGGCCTGATGCACCAATGAAGCTGAACCCTGCAAATCGTACCTTCCGCAGGTATTGATGATCCGGTCCGGGTCAGATTGAGCCAGGCGATTGCCGGTTTCCATCTCCGCCGGACCTCCGATCAGTACGACCTTGCCGGGTAACC
>JAGQXC010000035.1 GCA_020436785.1 Saprospiraceae bacterium
ACCTTCTTCTTAACCTGCAAAGAATCCCGCTGATGTAAGGAAAGATCCGTCAGATATAACTTGCCGGGCCAGGTGAAAACTATTTTTAGGCTGGAAAAAACAGAATTGAGCAAATGAAAAGTAAACGTATGGAGTCCATTCTGGTAAACCTCGACATTAGTGCAGCACCCGATCAGGTTTGGCAGGCTCTTATCGATCCGGATCTGGTCAAACAGTATTTTTTTGGTACGATCCTGGAAGGTGACTGGCTGGAAGGAGGTACTATTTATTTCCGGGGAGAATGGGAAGGTCAGGCGTATGAGGACAAGGGGATCATTCAGATTTTCAATCCACCCCGCCGCCTGGATTACATCTATTGGAGTTCCTGGTCCGGTACAGAAGACAAACTTGAAAATTATTTGCCGCTTTCCTACCGCCTGGATCGCACTGCGGAAGGTACGCGGCTGACGGTTGAGCAGGGCGGATTCACCGATCCGGATCGCAAGCAGCATTCCATCGATAATTGGAACATGATCCTGAAGGGGATGAAGGAGTTGGTCGAAAGCAGATCTTAGAGATTAGAAGTTAGACATCAGATGCCAGATAGTAGACGCGTGGCCAATCAACATGTAACCTCCACCATTCAACAATTTGGTATACCCCGTACCTTATGATGAACGTTTCGCCGCTGTCCGCATTGCACCACCCCGTACCCCGTACCCCGTACCCCATACCTCATACCCCATACCCCGTACCCCACACCTCATACCCGAATTACTATTCATTCATGCCGGATAGCGTCGACCGGTGTTAGCCGGGCAGCACGCATGGCGGGGTAAGTGCCAAAACCAATACCGATGACCAATGCCAGCCCAAAAATGATCAGAAGCGTAGCCGGATCAAAGACAACCCCAAACGGAGCCTTGACGATGGTTTTGATCAGGGGAAGTGCCAGGTGTACCAGGATCATGCCCAAGACCATCCCCAGGAGACTTCCAATCAGACTCAGGCCGACCGCTTCGGCCAGAAACTGGTTGGCGATGTCTTTCTTACGGGCACCCATCGCCTTGCGGATCCCGATCTCCCGGGTACGTTCGGTGATGGACATCAACAGGACGTTCATGATGCCGATGCCTCCCACCAATACAGATATTCCGGTGATAAATGCCATGATCAGCTTGAAAAGCAAGATGCCCTGGGTGGCCTGATCCACCCGGTAGGAATTGTTCAGGACGATGAATCCATCCCCGCTTTCCGGATACTGCTCACGCAGCAGCGCTTCGACCTTGGTCTGGACTGCTGCCACCTGTTCGATGGCATTGACATGGATGAGCATTTGGGGAGGATGCCCATGCCGATCACTTGATGGTTGGAGTTGGCGAAAAATAAGCAAACCGCCCCGTGCCCGGGCATAACGGACGATGCCGGAGATGATGCAGGTGTCCGGTCCTACGTAAATTGCCTGACCGATCAATTCATCGCGTTTTTTGTCCGGAAAATAGTGCAGTAATGAATTATTAACCACAATGTGGCGGGCATCAGGGAGTGCGAGCTGACCAGCCAGTAATCCGGTGTCCAATGCCGGGATGGTACCGGCCATTTCATAAATCAGGGCAGCATGCCGGGCAGTGTCCTCCGCCCATGTGATCCAGGAAGATTTTTCCTGGTACATGGTCACCGTCGCTTCATCACCCAACCGGTTGATCAGCCGGTCAAGGAATGACTCGTTCAGCAACGGATATTCGGTACGCTTGATAACCACGCCATTTTCACGGTCCTCGGTTTTACTCATTACCTGAATGCTCTGCAAGTCGGTGGTTCGCTCCAGTTGTTGCCGTCCAAATTGCTCCAGTCCATCAATCAATGCCAGGATCGCCACCAGGGCAGCCACACCAATCACAATGCCCAGAGTTGACAGCAGGGTGTGTAATGGATTGGAGCGGAACGTCTGAAAGGCCACCGCGATGTGTGCAAGCCATTTCGATATCATAATTAAAAAGGTAAGTCAATTAAAGGAAGTGGCGAGATGAGAATCTACCAGCGAATTCAAAATCCCGATGCAACCTGGTTTCTCTTCGATCTATTTTTTGATCGGCCTTCGCTGCCTTTACGTTTTTACCGGGTTTTGACAACAGGTTGGCGATGCCGCACTTTCTTACTTGATCATGTGATTTTAATAGATACGCTATGCAACATGCTGACCGACTATAAGGAGCTGGTTATTGGTACACCTTGCACCTCTGTACAGTACTCCGGGAAACGCTTTGGTGTATTTCCCTTAACATTCGTGCCGGGTGCTGACCATGCGTTATCGTTCATCAGAAAATGCCTTACAGGCCCAGGCATAGATCCAGTAGCAAACCAGGGCGATCAGGATCAGTCCCGGCCAACTGCCCAGGGGTTCGCGGATGACCCGGAAGAAATTGGTGTCTTCCGAGATGGCAATAGGGATGGCCAGTAAAATACCGATCATGGCTTCGCCGGTGATCAACCCGGAAGCTAACAACAATCCGGCGCGTTCGGAAGCTTGCTTTTTTTCTTCTTGCCGTCCCGGATCGGCAACGGCATGACGCTGTTGATAGCGTTGAACGAACCAGGCAATCAATCCGCCCACGAAGATCGCGCTATCCAGTTCAAAGGGCAGGTAAATGCCAACTGCTACCGCCAGAACCGGAGCCCCTAATTTGCCACGTGCTTCCTGGTATTGATCAAATGCGATGATTGCCACCCCGATTACGGCGCCAATGAAAACCATATTCCAGGGTAGATCCCCGGAAAATACGCCGCGGGCCACTGATTCCATCAGAGTCGCCTGAGGCGCCTGCAAAGCATCAGGATGTTCCGGGGTAGGCGGGCCAAAACCATAACCCTGATGCAAGAGTTGCAAGACCAATGGTAAGGCGATGGCTGCGGCCACGACTCCAATCATTTGCATGATCTGTTGTTTATAAGGGGTCGCTCCCAGTACATGACCCGCTTTCAGGTCTTGCATATTGTCCCCGGCGATGGCGGCGGCGCAGCTCACCACTGCACCGATCAGGATGGCTGCCGCCGGTCCTCGTTCAGCTCCCGAACCCAACAAGGCCAACAAGATCAGTGCTGAGGTCAAAATGGTCGCAATGGTCACACCGGAAATCGGGTTGTTCGAACTGCCCACCAGTCCGGCCATGTAACCGGCGACGGCCGAGAATAAAAATCCGGCGATGACCATCAGGATAGCCATCATGGCGGTGATCGGAACTTGTTGGATCTCACGTAAATAGATGATGAATACAGGCACAATCATCACGCCAATTGCCAGGATCACCCAGGACATGGGTGCATCTTTTTCTGTACGCAATACCAGGGCTTCGTCATCCTGTGAGCGGATCGCCCGGATGCCGCTGCGTACAGCAAAACCAATGGATTTACGCAAACTGATCAAGGCCCACAGGCCACCGACCACCATGGCGCCAACGCCCAGGTAACGGATCTGGTCGCTCCAGATCTGATAACCCAGATCCACGGCTCCCAGGCCTTCCGGATTGCCATGGATACCTACATAAATGGGTATAGCCACCCACCAACTGATGACGCCGCCGATAAACACCAACGACGCAATGTGCAGGCCGACAATGTAACCCACTGCAATCAATGCCGGGCTCAAATTCATGCCTACGAACCCGTAGACCTTTTGTCCCAGGACGGTGGCTCCCGCGGCCAGGCCCTCCCAGATCTTCAGGCCGGCTTCCCCGAATTTAATGATGCCGCCGGCTACCGCTCCCCACGCCAGGTAGGCAACCGCTTTACCGCCTTCTTCTCCGGATTTGAGCACTTCTGCCGTAGCTACTCCTTCCGGAAAAAGTAATTTTTGCTGTACAATCAGGGCAGACCGCAGTGGAATGGTGAAAAGTACACCAAGCACCCCTCCACAAAGTGCGATCAACATGGTTTCCAGCCAATCAAAATGATCCCAATAGCCCATCAGTATCAGGGCAGGGAAGGTAAATATCATGCCGGCTGCCAGCGACTCACCTGCCGACGCTGCGGTTTGTACAATGTTGTTTTCCAGGATGTTGCTGTTGCGAAACCACCTCAGTACCGCCATAGATATCACCGCTGCAGGGATGGAAGCCGAGACCGTCATGCCGGCAAAGAGCCCCAGGTAAGCATTGGCTCCGGCCAGGATCATGGATAGGAGAGCGCCAAGTACAATGGATTTTACAGTGATCTCGGGAAAGTTTTGATCAGCCCCGATATAGGGTTTGTCAGGTGAAGCCATGCGATGGTTTTGAGTGTGGAAAATAGGGATTTTTTTCCGGCCTGAAGAATAAGCCAAAGGCATCTCCTACCCGCATCGGTATGCAGGAAAGCTGTAATTTTACGTTGTAAATCCTCGAGAACACCATTTACATGTGTGAAATATTAAGCCGGAACCGCATGAAGATTGCTTACCTCTACCTGACCTTATTGTTCTGTGTGCATTTGACTGCCCAATCTGCCTATGACTTAAGGATCGGACAGTGGAAGGCGCATTTGCCCTTTAAGCGCAGTTCCTATGTGACGGCCAGTCCCAATAAAATCTATTTTGCCACCGAATTTGGCCTCCTTGCACTTGATCGCGAAGATCAGCAACCGACCTTCATCACCCGGGTCGAGGGATTGAGTGATGCGGGATTACAACGGGTCAAGTACCATGTCGGAACGGAGACTCTTCTGATTGCCTACAGCGATGGCAACCTTGATCTCTATACCAACGACGGCATCGTCAACTACAACAACATCAAAGAGAACGATCGCATCCTAGGCCGCAAATCCATTAACGACATCATCTACTACGGCGATAAGGCTTACCTGGCCTGTTCGTTCGGATTGGTAGAATTTGACATGGTGCGCCGTGAGTTCGGCTTTACCACCTTCATCGATTTCGAAGCTTTCAGCCTCCGTGTCTTTGATGGTTATTTTTACCTGGGTACCGAAAACGGCATTTACCGGGCGCCGGTCAATGGGGTGAATCTGGCAGACTTTCAGGAATGGCAATTGTTGGGCCCCGGAGAAGGCATTCCTGCCGGCTACTTTTATGCTAATCAACTGGCAGTCATGGACGATCGTCTTTATGCGGTCATCGAGGACCGGATATTAATTTGGAATGGAACGGCCTTCGAACAGATTCTCTATGATCAGGGTTATCGAGTGCGCTACCTGTCCGATGACGGCGACCGGCTCCTGGCCGGATTGCGCTGCATCACCAATTGCGATAGCAAAGTGTTTTTCCTTAATGCGGACGGATCCCGGGAAGACGTGCCCGCCCAGTGTTTTTTCCGCCCCAATTATGGGATTATGACGGGCAATGCACTGTGGTTTGCCGATGAAGGTGATGAATACCGGTTTACCACCTCGCTATCTTCACCCTGTCAGGCGCTGACCTTTAATACGCCTTACTCCGCCAATGTTTCCGAAATCACCACCTACCAGAGTCAGGTTCTGGTCGCTTCCGGCGGAGTGGATGCCACCTATTCGTATCGTTTTCGCCGGGATGGCTTATTTATTTATAAGGATGGTTTGTGGTCCTACCTCAATGTTTACAACAATCAGACGTTAGGTGTCAATGATTTCTGGGATGTATTCACGGTGAAGGTGCGCCCGTCCGATGGTGTCCTGTTTGCCGGATCTTATTTATCGGGACTGGCCCGGATTCAGGCAGATGGAGAAATCACTATTTACGATCAAAACAATTCCACCATAGGTGGAACGGTTGGTGACCCGGGTCGGGAACGCATCAGTGGTTTGGCCTTTGACCGGAATGAAAATCTATGGATCGCCAATTACCTGGCCAGCAAGCCCATTTCGGTCATGACGCCGGAAGGTAAATGGCAAAACTTCAGCATTCCTACCGCGACGACCCTGACACAAATAGCCATCGACCGCAACGGTTATAAATGGTTTGCCATCAATGGCGACGTCGCCGGCCTATTGGTCATGGATTCTGGTCAGGACCCGGTAAGCACGGCCGATGACCGTTTCAAAGTAGTCAATACCACCAACAGCGAACTTCCCAATAACCTGGTTAATTGTGTTGAGGCCGACCGCGAAGGCCAAATCTGGGTAGGGACCACCCAAGGACTGGTGACGTTCGATTGTGGTGAAAATGTATTCAACAGCGATGGCTGTCCCGGCCGTCATAAGATCGTCACCTTTGATGGTGTCAATGGGAAATTATTGTCAACCCAGGACATCCGTTGCGTGGCGGTGGATGGAGCCAATCGCAAGTGGGTTGGTACCCGTAATGGCATCTTTGTCCTTTCACCGGATGGTCTGGAATTGATCGCCAAATACAACGAAAGCAACAGCCCGCTGATCAACAACAGCATCATTGACATTGCCATCGATGAGGATGGCATCGCCTGGATCGGCACCGATGAGGGCATCATCACCTTGCGTACGGAGGCCAGTGCCGCCAAAGCCTTTTATGCACCGCAAGTCTATGCCTTTCCCAATCCTGTGAGGCCGGAATACCAGGGCATCATCGCCATTAAAGGACTTGTAGAAGATGCTGATGTGAAGATCACCGACACCGGCGGTCAATTGGTCTATGAAACCCAGGCCAATGGAGGACAAGCCATCTGGGACGGTACCGACTTTACCGGCCAACGCGTAGCCAGTGGGGTTTACCTGGTCTTCAGCAATGCGACGGAGGTAACCTTTGGCAAGCCGGAAGCGGCGGTGACCAAGATCCTGATCCTTTTCGGAAAATGACCGGTACTCATCGTTCAGATTGAAAGACAGTTCCGCCCTGACGGAAAGGAAGATTTGCCAGGTCTTCATGCCTTGGTGCTTGGGATAATGAATGTATCCTGGAATTGTTAACATTGAAATCAAAGGTGATTCTCAGGGGACATTTATCTTTGTACCCTATCCGGAAGGATAAGAACTTTTGTTGTCATCATTAACCTAGTGCCATGTTATCTGTGAATCAACTCCAGACCCCTCAGGTCCTGGTCGATCAACTCATCCTTGAATGGAACATCAAACACCTGCAGGAGATCGCCGATCTCAATCAGGTTAAACTGCGACCCCACATCAAGACACACAAAAGTGTTGAAATTTTTCGCATGCAGGAATCTGCGGGTGCAGTAGGCATCACCGCCTCCAAACCCGCAGAAGCTCTCCCATTTCTGGAGGCAGGAGTAAAATCCATTACCCTGGCCTATCCGGTCATTGACGAACG
>JAGQXC010000355.1 GCA_020436785.1 Saprospiraceae bacterium
GATTCCCCCATCTATTCAACGACCCACTTCATCTCCTCCAAAACCATGTCCGGCTTTACCGATTTCCCGATGCCTGATGATTATCCCGATTATCCGTCCCATCGTCAAATTCTCGACTACATCCGGCAATTCAGTAGGGCTCATGGATTAGAGGAGGCCATACAATTCCATTCCGAAGTCACCGGTCTGATGCCGGATCCGGCCGGTCATTGGCAAGCAACTTTTGCCAACGGGGCCCTTGGCCAATATCAAGGCGTGATCGTAGCCAATGGGCGCAACTGGTATCCCAATTGGCCCACTTACCCCGGGGACTTTACCGGATCCATCATGCATTCCAAAGACTACCAAAGTCCGGAACAGTTCGTTGGAAAAAGGGTCCTGGTTGTCGGCGGTGGTAATTCAGCCTGTGACATCGCCTGTGATGCGGCAGCTTCTGCCCAACAAGCCTGGATCTCCATGCGACGCGGTTATCATTTCATTCCCAAACATGTCTTTGGCGTCCCTTCCGACGTCTTTGCCAATCAGGGACCTCCACTGCCCTTGTGGTTGGAAAGACCCCTATTTAGTTTCTTATTAAATAAACTACTGATCGGTAATCTCCGGCGATATGGATTGCCTGAGCCGGATCATCCGCTTTTCGCCAGTCACCCCATCATGAATACCCGTATTCTTCATTACCTGTCCCATGGTGACCTGCAATACCTCCCGGACATCGAGTCGCTGGACGGGTCACGTGTTCACCTGGTCGATGGCCAAACAATTGAGCCCGACCTGGTTATCTATGCCACCGGATACCTTCAGGTATTTCCGTTCCTGAGCCAGCAGGTTTTCCCGTGGGACCCGGATCATCCGGATTTATACCTCAATATTTTCTCCCGTCAATACCCGAATCTTCTGTTCGCCGGATTCGTCGAAGCCGATGGCGCGGCTTTTCCTTTGATCAGCCGGCAAGCTGATCTGATCGCCGCCTACCTTTCGCAAATGAATCTGACCCCGGAGCGCTGGCAAAAATTCCGTCACCGGTGTGAAACGGATCATCCCGATCTGTCGGGAGGAATCAAACACCTGCCTACATCCAGGCATGCTTATTACACACAAAGTCTTCGTTACGCCAAGGTATTGGACAAGACCTGCCGGGACCTGATGGCATAGCGTCTACAACAATTTGTTCAGGAAATTTCGCTGTGCTGCCGGATGTGATCCAGGGTTTCATGGATGTTTGGAAATACCTGTTCACGGGGTAAAACCGTGAAAAGTCCACTTTGCTCCATGGCTTCCCGGACCGATGGATTCACTCCCGAAAGTAAAACCTGTACCTTATTCTTTTGAAAATGCTCGATAAGCTGCCGGAGGCGATAGACCCCGGTTGCATCCATATACGGCACTTTCCGCATGCGTATAACGATGGTTGATGGCCGGTCGGCAATGTTTTGCAAGGTATCCTGAAATTGCTGCGCAGCCCCGAAAAACAAAGGCCCATCGATCTCATAAAGCAGAACGCCCCTGGGCAGTGGCGGAAGCTCTTTATCAAATAGTGTCTCTCCTCCGGTCTCCGTTACGATGGCCAGCCGGGTGCTGTCTGACATGCGTTTCATAAATAGAAAGCTGGAGAGGACCATCCCGATTTCGATGGCAATGATCAAATCAAAAAATACCGTCAGCAAAAAGGTACTGACCAAGACCACTACATCCATCCGATGAGAGCGCAACAGGCTGAAGAATTGATGCCATTCACCCATATGGTAAGCGATAACGATCAGGACACCGGCCAGACAGGCAAAGGGAATCTGCTTGGCCAAAGGTCCCAGGAACATCATAATCAAAAACAGAACCAGGGCATGGGTAATACCGGCAATGGGTGTCCGTCCACCATTTTTGATGTTGGTGACCGTTCGGGCAATGGCTCCGGTTGCCGGAATTCCACCAAATAATGCCGAACCGATGTTGGCTATCCCCTGAGCCACCAATTCCATATTGGACCGGTGACGGGCGCCGATCATACCATCGGCAACAACGGCTGACAGCAAGGATTCAATGGCACCCAACAAAGCAATCGCAAAAGCGGGCTGAATAAGGTGGCGAATCACTTCCCAGCTCAAAACCGGCAATTGCGGCTTGCCCAGTCCCTGAGGGATGTCGCCAAAGCGATCGGCGATGGTTTCCACCGGAAATTTGAATAAAACGGTCGCCGCAGTGATCAGAATAATTGCCACCAGGGAACCGGGTATTCGTTTGGTGATTTTTGGAAAATAATAGGTGATCAATACCGTCACCAGCGTGATGCCGATTGCGTACCCGTTCAAGTGATCCAGATGCTGTGCATAAAGTGTCCATTTACCGATAAAGTCTGCCGGTACGGCCGTCAACTGCATGCCCAATGCATCGTTAATCTGTGAACTGAAAATGATGAGCGCAATGCCGGAGGTAAACCCAACGATCAGCGGATAAGGAAAATACTTCAGCAATTGCCCCAGGCGAATCAACCCCATGCCGATCAAAATAAAGCCGGCCATCAGGGTTGCCGTGATCAATCCTGTCAATCCATATTCGCCGACGATGCCGTAGACGATGACAATGAAGGCGCCGGTCGGTCCACCAATCTGGACCCGGCTGCCTCCCAGCAAAGAAATCAAAAATCCGGCGACGACTGCCGTTACCAGTCCTTTATCGGGTGAAACACCGGAGGCAATGGCGAAGGCAATGGCCAGCGGCAACGCTACGACCCCGACGATCAAACCGGATAACAGGTCTTGCGCAAAGCGATTTCGTGTATAGCCCTCCGATCTGAGGATGGCAATTTTGGGCGTGAATTCCAGTGGCAATTTCATGGTATGTTGTTCTAGGGATCACATGGACCAGGAGGTTGGTTTCCGTACCCAGCGGTGCGGCCTTAGGGCATTTATCAGACCCTGGTCCAAGGGGCCCAATGCCGAGGACTTGATATTTGCATCCACATGTTTGACCTGCCGCATGCCCGGGATCACGGTAGCTACGTCCGGATTGGACAGGATAAAGCGCAATGCCATCTCCGGGAGATTGCTGCCGGAAGGCACCAGGGGCTTCAGGGCATCCGCATGTTGAATGGTCGGGATCAGGTTTTCCTCACAGAAATAACCCGCCCGCCAGTCATGCTCCGGAAATCGGGTGTCCTTGGTCAGGTGTCCAATCAATCCACCTTCGTCAAAAGGAACCCGGGCGATCACCCCAATGTCTTCATTCCGGCATAAGGGGAACAACTCATCTTCGGGATTCTGATCGAAGATGTTGTAAATGACTTGCACGGCATCAACCAGGCCGGTGCGGATAGCCTCCATGCCATTTTCCGGTTCCCAGCGATTAAGACTTAAACCAAATGCACGTATTTTGCCTTCTTCTTTCAACCGCTGAACAACGGACTTCCATTCATCTTCCCCGGCCCATGCATCTTCCCAAACGTGCAACTGCAACAGATCAATGGTATCCACGTCAAGGTTTTGCAGACTTTTCTCCGTGTATTCTCGCAAATAATCGGCAGGAAATACATTTCGGATGGAATTGCCTTTGACGGGAGGCCAGTTCCGGTCTTTGGGCGGTACTTTGGTTGCTGCATACAATCGTTTGGAAGCATGCCGCTTGAGAAGATCCGCCAGGATCCGCTCGCTGACTCCGTCACCATAAGCCCAGGCGGTGTCGAAGAAATTACAGCCCAATTCTACCGCTTTATCCAAAGCAACCGCCACTTCGGCTTTATCGGTATTGGTCCACCCCGCCAGTCCCCACATGCCATATCCTACTTCACTGACCTGCCACTCTGTTCTTCCAAATCTGCGATATTTCATTATTCTGCTTGTCTGATCCAACCATAAAGATAGCGGTATAAGCGGGTCTTTTTTATTTACTTCACCCGGCAAATCCGATGTAATGGATTCCTGTACCATGACCATTGGCCTGCCGAACGAAAACCTCTGACAAAAGTCCTGGTTAGGAAACATTTATTTGGTAATTCTGATCACTGATTAGCGGAAATGCAGATCAATGGGTCAATTCCGATCCCACGTAGATCAGGACGGCAGGGGGCGGCATACTCTTTAGCACTTCCACGGAGGCTGGAAAGATGTGTAAGGTTTGATCTTTATCCTGATAAAACACCGGGATTTGTTCTCCGGGCTTCATTTGCCGGACCTGATGCAACACATCCTCCAGACTGCCGACCGGCAATTCATGCATCTCCGGCTTATCCCTTACCACTTCGATCAGGTTAATGAAATCGGCATAAGGTGCAAAGAGGGCCGTAGCATCCTGTTTTTCTTCTTTAACTTCCGCCGAGGAAGGAAGACGGAAGGTCCCCATTTCACCAAAACTGGTGGACATCGTATTGATGACGAATTGATTCAGCGGTGTATTCGAAGTCATGGCCATCAAATAACCCATATCCAGCATCTCAAAGTGTTCGTTCAGATCCTCGGTGTATACATTGGCCTGTACCGCTTCCAGGCCGGCTTGCTTGGCTTCGGAAATGCTGTTCGGGTTGTTATCCACGAGAATGACATGGCGGTTTTTCTCCTTGAGGTATTTGGCCAGAAACCGTGATGCCAGGTTGGACCCAATGATCAGGATGCCATCAGAAGCCGACTGGATCACTTTCAATAATTTAGCCAGCCAACGGGCCGTGGTTGCGTTGATCAATACGGTACCCAGTACGATCATGAAGACCAGAGGAGTAATCCAGTGGGCACCGGCTACGCCGTCAAGGGTCAGCCGGAGTCCAAATAAAGAGGCAATACCGGCGGCAACGATGCCCCGGGGTCCTACCCAGGAAATGAAAATCTTTTCCCTGCCGTTCAGGTCACTGCCGATGGTACTCAAAAAAACACCGATCGGCCGGAGGACAAAAGCAACCACAACGAAGAGGATCGCACAATTAATGTTGCGCAACAGATTGAGATCTTCCAGATTAATGTTGGCCGCCAGCAGGATAAACAGCACCGAGATCAGCAAAATCGAGAGTGATTCCTTAAAATCGAGGATCTGTTTAAAATTAGGCACTTCGAGATTGCCGAGAATCATACCCATGATCACGACCGATAACAGCCCGGATTCAGCCGCCAGCACGTCGCTGAGCACAAAAACCATCAATACCAACGCCAGTGTAAACACATTCAGCAAATAGCGGGGCAACCATTGCCTGCGAATGATGTAATATAAAAAATAAGCGGCCACGGCTCCGATCAGGACGCCAATGGTAATGATTTTCCCAAATTGAAATAAGGCATGTTGGGTAAACTCCTCCCCACCGGATACAATAAATTCAAAAACCAAAACCGCAACGAGTGCGCCCAGGGGATCGATGAGGATCCCTTCCCATTTTAGTACCGTGGCTACATTCTTGTTGAGCGGAATGTTACGTAGAATAGGCGCAATGACCGTCGGACCGGTTACAATGATCAACCCGGCAAACAAGAAAGCCATTTTCCAGCTTAATCCTACCAGGAAATGCGCTGCAATGCTGGCCCCGATGAAGGTAACCACCGACCCGATGATGATGAGGCGCAAGATGGCGGTTCCCACACCACGGATCTCTACCCGCTTAAGGGTCATACCTCCTTCAAACA
>JAGQXC010000356.1 GCA_020436785.1 Saprospiraceae bacterium
CAATTCGTCGTGTTTAAACACCGCGAAAAGCGTTTACCTTGTAGTGAAAAGCGTTAATAAATGGATTCACTAACCCACATCGTCGTTGGTGCGGCGGTGGGAGATTTAATGTTGGGCCGAAAAATCGGCAACCGGGCCATGGTCTGGGGTGCCCTGGCCGGGTCGGTACCGGATTTTGATGTTTTTGCTAATTTTTTTACCGACGATCTGGGAGGATTGGAAGTTCACCGTGGCATTACCCATTCCTGGTTCTTTATGGTGATCGGCTCCTTCCTGTTGGCCTGGCTGGTCAGACAATGGTATCGGGGTTCCTGGCGGACCCGGAAGATTTACCCCTGGATGAGAGGTGCGGTATTTCTCCTGTTGTATGCCCTGCTGGTGGTTCTGATCACCGGTATTACCGCTTTCCTGGCCGGATGGTATTCCCTGATTCCCGGATTATCCGGACTGGGTGTGGGATGGTTGGTTTTTCGCAACGTGTACCGGCGCCAGGTCATTGGTTTTCAAGATCATGCCCGTGAGCCGGCCGGGGTAAGTTATCGCTGGTGGTATGCGCTCTTTGCTTCAGGGATTCTGATCCACATTGTACTGGATTGTGCGACCACCTACGGTACGCAAATCTGGTTACCCTTCTCCAACACCCGGATATCCTGGGGGAATATGGCGGTGGTCGATGTGTTGTTCACCATGCCACTGGCTCTGACCGTTCCGGTTGCAGCAGCCCTGTCCAGGCATGCTGCCTTACGTAAGGTCTTGTTGATCGGCGGATTGTCGATCAGTTCGTTGTACTGGCTATATACCATGCACAACCGGAATAAGGTCGATGCGATCTGGCAACAGAGCCTGGCCGCGAAGCACTTGCCGGTTGATCGGTATTTTGCCGCTCCGACCCTGATGAACAATATCGTTTGGCATGGAGTGGCGGTGGCGGGCGACAGCATTTACGCCGGGGATTATGCCCTAACGGACCGGCATCCGGAATTCCGTATTACAGGCCGGTATGCGTACTGGAGAACACCACCTCCGGACCTTGACGACAGCCGGGCCTGGCGCATCCTCACCTGGTTTTCCAAAGGTTATTACCGTTGGCAGAAGGAAGGAGATGGCTATGCCTTTACCGATTTGCGATTTGGAGGCATCCCGGCCGGCGGCGATGATGACGGGGTCTTTAAATTTCACCTGGTGCGTGATCATTCCGGCGCCTGGCACACGGCGGGTGGCCGGGAAGGCAGTGAACAGGACATCCGGGAAGGATTGCACCGTTTATGGGTCCGCATGCAGGGATTGGATTGACCGGATGGATTCATCATCCGGTTATTCCAAGCGTTAAAGCTTAATAAATCGGATGGCAGGCCTGTCCTGCAGATGCAAAAAATAAACACCTGGAGACAAATTGGATACTGCTATTCCTTCTTTGGGCGCCGGCGCCGGCCGAACGACCTGTTGACCCAGCACATTGGTTATTATTATTTTTTCCGTAGCATCGGTCCCCTGCAGGTGTAAGACGTTTTGCACCGGATTGGGATAAATGATCACCGGACTGGTGGTATCGGAATGTGGTCTTGCTGTCGTCACCTCGGTAGTCAGCCGGAGGTGATAGGACCGGAGGATTAAGTCCGGTGCATCCGGATGGGTGATTTCAACCTGGTAGGTACCGGTGTCCAAAACGCTGAAATCCGGAAATTCAAGCAGTCCGGTGCTGTTGGACATCCAGTTGACCTGGCCCTTGTAAAAATGAAAGGTTTTGTTTGCGATGGAGGTATCGATGGAAAACCGGTGGATAAAATCCGAGCCATAAGGGACATCGATGACGGTATCCTGGCCAACCGTTTTCATATCGGAGTAGGTGTAAAATTCAGCAGTTCCGATATTTGGCAGTACGTCTTCAAAGGTAAATGCATTGCCTCCGATGTCCAGAAACACCAGAGACGGATGGCCGTGAAAATCCGGTATTTCCGAAAAATCATTTTCCCGGATATCCAGGGTGGTTAGATGGGTGAGGTCTTTGGTGCTTGGGGGGATCGCTCCCGAAAAATGATTGTCCACACAACTGAATGACTCGATATTGGCGGGCAATACGGGCAATGCCCCGGAAAAATCATTTTCGCTCCACTGGGCCCGTCGCAGTTTGTTCATATTGGCCATTAAGTCAGGAGGAAAATCCGTTAATTCATTACGAAAAAGGATGAGCTCTTCCAGGTTCTTGGCATCTTTTAAATCTTCCGGGATGGCTCCGTTAAAGTGATTCGCAGAGATATTAAACGTTCTCAACATGGAATTTTCACCAAAACCATCCGGGATGGAACCAGTCAATTGATTGTTGCTGACATCAAAATCAAGAAGATTTTTCCAGTTGGCTAGGGATGGAGGTAACTCACCGGTTAATTCATTAAAAGACAAATATAGATTGGTGATGGACTCGATGTCCCCAAACGCTGCCGGAATGGAGCCGGAAAGCTGGGTCTTGGTACAATAAAAAAACTGGAGATTTTTCATCCTTTGGATACTGTCCGGGATGGTGCCGGAAATGCTGTCGTTGCCGACCTGAAAATTGCGCATTTCCGTCAGATCGAGGATGGCATTGGGGAGCTCTCCCTTCAAATTGTTGCTGATCAAAGAGATGCCGTACACCCGTTTATCCAGCAGATCCACCCCGTACCAGGCCGACATCGGCTGATGGAGGTCCCAGGGGGTGGTCCAGTTTGGCCCGTTCATGGCTTGGTA
>JAGQXC010000357.1 GCA_020436785.1 Saprospiraceae bacterium
TCGTTTCAGCTATTCGATGGAGGGTGTTATAAATGTGAAAATTCATTCCGGTTTGAAATCGCTGCAAAATAAAACGTTTCGGGCATATGTCAAGGTATCTATGTGTTTACGTGTTTTGGTGTTCATGGGTTCAATCCTGCTAATCTTACCGGTGTAGGCAGTAATCTGAGATCCGGGTTTCCCAACCCGATGATTTGCATCCGCGGGTCAACGATTAATCCGACCAGTGTCCATTCATGGATTGCACCATCTAACATTAGCTGCCCGATGTTGCAGGTCGGAGACGCCAACCGCACACCCTCCGGAGTAAGTTTTAATATGACCACTTTACCTGTAACGATTCACTACGCCAGGCGCCAGGGAATTGGAGGAATGCGGTTACTTCTTGGGGCCCCGGTACTCGCGGATCATGGCGACCAGCAACAACCCATATTCCAATGCGATCCAGCCAAACCGTTCATGAAAATTGCCATGGAGGTAATGGCTGTAACTAAGCACAACCAGGAAGCTCCATGCGATGGGAAATCGCCGGGTGGTCAGGACGCCCAGGAAAACCAGCGTGATCAGGTACCAGGGATGTAGGGTGGTTGTTGTCAGGAGATATGCCATCAGAGTCCATAACATCGCTTCCCCTGCATTTTTAAGATTGGACTTACGGGAGCGGGTGGCGATGATCAATACCGTTGCCATACCCAGTATTCCCAGGGCCGGGCCGACGTATCCTATGGGATTAAAACCGGCAATTTGCCATCCGATCTGGCGGATTAAATAATACAATCCGGCGTTAAATTCAAATTTGCGGAAATACAAGTCCAGGCTCTCAAGAAATCCGCCCTGCCACACGGCCATAAGGATGGGCCAGGCAACCAATAAAGTAACACCTAAAGCCGCTACCAACCAAACTTGCCGCTTTCTGGGTGGTAAGGTGAGGAGCAACAACGGGCCGAAAACGGCAGTGGTCAGTTTAGTGCTGACCGAACCGGCAAATGCCATTCCACTCATCCCGGTGGTTTTGGCACCCAGTAACCAACCGGTCGCCAGGGCTAAAAGCCCAACCATGACTCCCTCAGCATGCAGGTTGCCAAAGATTTCCACTGTGACCAGGGGATTGAGGAAATACCAAAGACGACGCCTATCCGGTATACGCAATTTTTTCATTCCGATCCAGGCCAGTAAATCACCTCCCATAAAACATAGGCGAATGATGCCGGCCGACCAGATCAGTGACCCGGTCGATCGCCATACCTGCGCCGCCGGTATAAACAAGAATTGCAGAATGGGGGGATAGATGGTGTAATAATCCGGAGAATTGAGCAGGGGATAGAGCTTGGCGTAAGCCGGTTCCCGGGCTAACAACGTGATGACATTGGTTGGGATTCCGAGATAAGCATTACCGCCATCCAGCCACCGCAGACCATCCCATAGAAAGCGATATATATCGTCGGACAACAAGGGTACACTACCGAAAAGCATCAACCGGCCGGATACGGCCAATATCACCAGGAACCGCATGGATATTACGTTCCGATCAAGACTCAGCAACCAACCGAATGCCCCAAATGCAATCGCATAACCAGCCAGAATGTGGTAAAATTGTGTTTGCCTGGCTATGTAACCAAGCCAGGCAATGCCCAGAAGCCAAGTAAGGCCGGCGATAACTCCCAGAAAGACGGGAAATGGTATCCTCAGTTTTTCAAAATGTAACGGAGTGGTCATTAAAAGACAAAATCGCGATTGCCAGGCTTACCTCCTAATCCCGATGCCATTTATTTTGCCTCCAAATGCCTCAGTGAATAATAAAAGATCATCCCATACCCGAAGGCCAGCATGGCATGAAAGATCACAAAGTAAGTCAGTCCGTAATAGATGCCCAGTCCTATGGCCAGCAGGAAGTACAGCGACAGAATCCCTTCGAAGACGGTCAACCAGGAAATGGACTGTGCCAGATAGCGATGATGTCGAAAGCTATCGGACAAATTCCGGATGTTAAATTTTGGTGTACGGACAAAAGCTGATTTCTTACCCAACCATCCCTGGATCACGGCCACCGAATTATGCAGCGATAAGCCCATGGACAGGGAAA
>JAGQXC010000358.1 GCA_020436785.1 Saprospiraceae bacterium
CCCGCCAGGTCCAATGAACCCAGAATGTACCGGGTATCTTTATAGCGTGCCCCCAGCAGGTAACGAAATCGCCGGTAATTGTCCTGACCCAGCACTTTGGCTCCTTCCCAGTGGAGGGATCCACCCAGCAGGCTGGCTCCGACCGAAAACCGTGTAGAATCCGGACGCTTATAACTGATGTCCAGGACCGAAGAGAGTTTGTCTCCGTATTTGGCCTGAAAACCTCCGGAGGAAAATTGCAAGTCTCGAATCAGGTCGATGTTGGGAAAACTCAGACCTTCCTGTTGCCCGGCACGTATCAATTGCGGACGGTAGATCTCAAAATCATTAACATACACCAGGTTTTCGTCGTAATTGCCACCCCGTACCGAATATTGCGAGGTCAATTCCCCGCCACTGCCGGAACTGGTGCCTAGGGCAATGTGCGGCAATACACTTTCCAGGTTGCCGGTGGTCGTGGGAAGTGTCTTTAATACATCTACATCCTGCCGGACGGCCCCGGCGTTCTGAATCTGCTTGTCCTTTACTTCGATTTCGATTTCCTGGTCGGTTGGTTCCAGGGTTGCGTCGACACGTACTCGCCGGCCGGACACAAAGGGACCCACCTGACGCTTCAGGTCTTCATAACCCAGGCGGGTAAATACCAATACAATAATGGTATCCGCGGGAATGCCCAACGTGTAATTGCCGCGTTCATCCGTTTCAGTCACCTGTTGCGTGCCCTGGATGTAAATGGTCACCAATTCGACAGGATTGGATGTACGGCTGTCTTTAACCTGGCCATGCACGGTTGCGGCCTGACCATGCAAGCGGGAAGCGCAGCTCAGGAGGGCAAGGCCCAGCAGGATCCACCGATTACGCAAGAAGTGCATCGCGGCCAATATGCTTAAGTTGAGCGATCATTTCTTTGGGATCCTCGGCACGAAATACGGTGCTACCGGCAACGAGCACGTTGCATCCTGCTTCCAGGATTTTACCGGCATTGTGCAGGCCGACACCCCCATCAATGCTGATCAGCGTTTTCAAGTTGCGTTCGATCAGGCGGAATTTGAGTTCCTCCACCTTTTTTAACGATTGATAGATGAATTTTTGTCCACCGAAACCCGGATTAACCGACATGATGAGCACCTGATCCAGATCCTCCAGGACATTTTCCAACAGACCTACCGGCGTGTGTGGGTTGATGGCCACTCCGGCCAATGCCCCGCATTCCTTGATCTGCTGAATGGTGCGGTGCAGATGAGGGCAGGCTTCATAATGGACAATGATGTGGTCCGCACCCGCCTCACTAAAGGCCTCAATGTATTTTTCAGGCTCGACGATCATTAAATGGACATCGAGCGGCTTAGTGGTCAGCGGCCGGATCGCTTTGACGATCATCATTCCAAATGAAATGTTCGGAACAAAGCGGCCATCCATCACATCAACATGAATCCAATCTGCCTCGCTGTCCTGCAATAACGTTACGTCATCGCCCAGGCGGGTAAAATCTGCTGCGAGTATGGAAGGGGCGACCAGATGTGTCATGTAATCATTTTGATTTGATCCTCGGTAAACAAAGGCAAAAATGAAAATTTTCTGAGGATCTGGGCAACGGTCACGACGTCTTTTTGACAGTATTCCTGAATCCGGTCCAGATCCTGGTCTATCCAGAATACCGAACCAACCCGGGAGCCATCGATGTCTCCTTTGGGCGTGGGGATGCCAAAACAGGCAGCGAGGAGGTCCAAAGAAGTAAAATGCTTGATATCGCCAAATTTCCAGAGGTCCATGGTATCGACCAGGTATTTGGTTTCCCAGGGCTTCTTGCCATGCAGATTGAGCAGATTGGGCAGGGGGATGCCAAGGATCATCATCCGGCGGGCCAGATATGGCACATCAAACTCCTTAATGTTGTGGCCGCACAGGAAATGTTGGTCCACATCGTAATAAAACTGGTCCAGGAGTTCCTTGAATTGAGTCAAAACGGTTCGTTCTTCCGTACCGGAAAAAGACTTTATACGCAACACTTCATGGCCTTCCTGCCGGGATAAGATACCCATCGAAATGGTGCACACCTTACCAAACTCCGCAAAGATGGCTGCGCGGTCCTGGTAGGCGGCAGCAACCGCCTCAGGTTCCGGGGTTTCATCGTATTGCCTCAGGACATGTCTGGCTTTACGACCCCATAGCTCCTGCATGCGTTCATCAAGTTCCTGGTAGACAGGTTTTTGCGAAACCGTTTCGATGTCAAAGAAGAGGATTTTGGAAAAATCGATTGAAATGGCCATTGCCATATAATTTTTTTGTGGGAAAATCAGTTATTAAGCACAATGGACGGATTTTGCCGTTCGTTAGAATGAAAATAAGACTTAAATTAAAACTGTGAAATTATGGCAGAGGCTAAAAAGCAAAATTTCTCTACCCTACTATGGATCTTACTGGTAGCATCCCTGGCTGCCAATACGTATCTGCTGATCGACCATTCTCAAAAGAACAAGCAAATTGAGACGCAGGTTGCTAACCTGACCGAGACCGAACAACTGAAATCCGAACTTGAAAAACAATACTATGAGGCCCTCTCGGACCTGGAAGAAATGCGCGGCAATAATTCCGACCTCAATCAAATGATCGAGTCGCAAAAAGAGGAATTGAAAGCGCAAAAAGATAAAATTGCTGTTTTGATTAAAAATGGCACCGACCTGAAATCAGCTCGTGCTGAATTGGGCAAACTGCGTGAGCAAGCTCAACAATATGTTGCTCAGATTGAACAACTCACCCAGGAAAATCAAACCTTGACGGCTCAAAACGAAAACTTAAGCCGTGAAAATTCCGACCTGAGTACTGCTTATGAAAATGAGCGGATGAACAACGATGAATTGCAGACGGCAAAGGCCGCCCTGATGAGTGAAAAGGAAACCCTGAGCAAAGAAAATGCAGACCTGTCTTCCAAAGTTAATGTCGCCTCAGTGATTGACGTGGAAAAGATCATGGTTAAAGGTATTATGGTCAAGGAAAGTGGCAAGCAACGTGAAAAAAGCCGTGCCAACAAAATCAATCAGTTGAGCATCTGCTTTACCGCGACTGAAAATAAAGTCACCGAGTCAGGCATCGAACAATTCTTCATTCGAATCATCAACCCGACGGGAGAAACGATGGCATTTGAAAACTTTGGTTCAGGCATCATGGTCAACCAGGCATCTGGCGATCAGGTTCCTTACACACACATCAAAGGCCTGCAATACAACAATGAGGAGGCCAATGCTTGTCTGGACTGGGCGCCAAACATTGATTTCCAGCCCGGAGATTACAAGATCGAAATTTTCAACAAGGGTTATCTGGCCGGTAGCTCGGAGTTCACCCTGAAATAATAATTCAAACGAACCGTTTGAACCACAACTGCCCGGTACATTCATACCTGATGTGCCGGGCAGTTTGTATTTAGAGTCCTATTCCTAAGGTGGCAAGCAGCATGCCCCACAAGATTTAAACATGTACCTTAGCCGCCCGGATTAAAAAAAGGGCATGAAGGGATGGGGCATGTGATTGTATTTAATCTAATCAAAATCTTCGAAGACGTATGGGTCCCGGAGGCTTGGCTGGCAGAACTGGACAGGGATGCTCAACCCAAAGATTTGCTGCGTCGGATTAGCCAAAACCAATTCCAGGAGTGGAAGTTACAGGCCGACGATTACGTTTTGAAACTGATCGAATGGAGTGAGAAACTGCAGCTTGGGGCATTGGACCAATATTTCGGCCGTACGGTCAGACGGAAAAGAGTCTCAATTACCGAGTTGTGGGAAGACCGGGATATCCGTCAGGGCATCGAAAAGTACATCACCCGGCATTTGGATCAATTTTTTCAACTGGCCCAAAGGCATGCGGTCTGGCTGAGTAAAGATGCCGAACAAAAACCAATTTTAGCTCATCACATTCTTACGTTCGCACCCGATCCAGCCGACGGTTTTCTCCTTCTGACAAAGAATGAATCGGGACTCCTGTACCGCATGGAAATCCGGAATCAAACGGGAGACCTTTTCGACAACGCACACATTCAGCCGCTGGCCTTCACCACCCCCGCCTGGTTCGTATACCGGGGTTCCATTTACCGGCTTCCGGGCATCAATGGGAAAATGCTCCTTCCATTCCGCCAGAAATCTGAATTGGTTGTCAGCAAGCAACATGAAAAAACCTGGTTCCACCAATTTCTCAAACGAAACATTGACCGGGACGCACAGGTCGTCACCGAAGGATTCCTATGGGAGGAATACCAGTCACTAAGCTGCGCCCAGATCTCCATTTTCCGCCACCTCTTCGATGGCAGGCTGCTTTTACGCTTACAATTCGAATACCCGGAAACGATTTTCACCCTGGGTGACCGCCAAGTCATTCGCAGTAAAATCATCATTCCGGATGCCGATCAGGAAGAGGTCCGCATCCTCAAGATCATCCGGAATGAAAAGCAGGAATCCCGGGTCGTCCAGCGGCTGCAGGAGATAGGTCTTTGTTTTGAATTCCCCCATTTTTATTTCCCGGAGGTACACAAGTTGGAGCAATTGGTTGATCAGTTACAATGCCATCGGTCGGCCCTTCAGGCAGAAGGCATTTTCTGTGATTGGGTACATCCGGACTCCGGAAAATCATTGGCCTTGGACCCACCTTCGATCAGGACCCATTCTTCAAAAACCGGTGACTGGTTTGACCTCGAAATGGACATCGAAGTCGGCAACATGCACTTTCCTTTCCGGAGAATCATCCCGGCCATCCGGAACAGAGAGGAAGTGTTCCCATTGGCGGACGGTTCTGTTTTTATCATTCCTGAAAGCTGGTTTACCCGATACCATGAGTTGGCGGATTATCTGGCCAGCCAGGAGGACGAATCGACGGATGAAAACGCACCGATCCGCCTGCATACGATCCAGGATCACCTACTTACGGCGCTGGATGCAGTGATTGCCCGGCCAATTCAAGATGCCGGGACAACCATCCTGCCTGAATGGCTGGGACAAAACTGGTTGCAGGCTGAATTACGCCCCTACCAAAGATATGGCGTGCAATGGGTCCTCCACTGCTGGCAGGAAGGTTTGGGGGCCTGCCTGGCCGACGACATGGGGTTAGGCAAAACACTGCAAACCATTGCAGCCCTGGTGCACTTCAAACAGTTAAAGAAAGAAAAAATCCAACCGGAACCAGAAAACCTGTCCTCTCCTGCCTGTCAGCTAAGCTTATTCGATCAAGCCTACACGCAAACCATTCTTCCCCTGCAGGCGCTGATCATCGTGCCGGCATCCCTGGTCCACAACTGGAGCAAGGAATTGGAACACTTTGCTCCCGACCTGTTCGTCTACCGGCATGTTGGTCCGAAACGGGGCAATGACCGGCGTGCCATCCTGGCTCATGACGTAGTGCTCACCACCTACCACACCTTACGTGAAGATGCAGACTGGATGGTTACACTCGCCTGGGAATTTGTAGTATTGGATGAAAGCCAACACATCAAAAATCATCATTCTGACATTTCCCGGACGGTGCGGCAAATGCAAAGTCCCAGGAAACTTGCCTTGAGCGGGACGCCTATTGAAAACAGTCTTTCTGAGTTGTGGTCGTTGTTTAATTTTCTCAATCCGCCCCTGTTGGGTTCCCATGCCGGATTCAAGAAACAATTCTTGATCCCTATTGAGAAGGATGGAGAAGCCGACCGGAAAGCTAAATTGGGTGAACTGATCAAGCCTTATTTTCTGAGAAGGCGAAAAAAAGAAGTGGCTCCGGAGTTGCCTAGTCTGACACGGCAGGTGTTATGGATCGACATGGATGAGGAGCAGCAAGACCTGTATGAACGGACCAAGTCCGCCGCACGAAACGAATTGCTCGCCATTGAGAAAGAAGGTGATTACCGTTTCCATGCGTTGCGCATCCTCATGAAACTACGGCAAATCGCCTGTCATCCTGGTCTCATTGATCCGGACACCAACTCTCCCGGCAAAATGACTGCCGTCCTGGAAGAATACAACCAACTTAAGGAACAAGGCAATAAAGTATTGGTTTTCAGCACTTTTGAACAACATTTGAAATGGTACCGTTCGTGGCTAGAGGCACAAGGACACGCTTACGCCTGGTTAAGTGGCAGCAGTTCGACCAGGGAGCGCCAACAGTCGGTTGAGCGGTTTCAGGAAGATCCGGACGTCCAGATTTTTCTCATCACTTTGAAAGCCGGTGGCACCGGACTCAATTTAACGGCGGCGGATTATGTATTTATTCTGGATCCCTGGTGGAATCCGCAGGCGGAAGAACAGGCCATTGCAAGAGCGCACCGCATCGGCCGCGAAAAACCCGTTCACGTCATTCGTTTCATCTCCAGTGGTACCATCGAAGAAAAGATCCTGCAACTGCAAGCAGAAAAATGGGAATTGGGATTGGGAATTCTCGATGATGAGTTACCTCCCCTGACCAAAGAGGACCTGTTAAAATTGCTGTGAAGAAGGTGGTGGTGAGTGTCACAGCGAAGGGTCCCGGGGAGCGCCGGAGCTGGCTGTGTGTCTGAGGGAGACCGATTGCTTTGCCTGCCTACCGCCAGAGAGGTTCATTTCTCACCCGAAATGCCATTTCCAAGTGAACCGGATCACAGTCCGGCACTGGTTAATTTTGTATTTTAGCGCTAAGAAGTGTAAGCATCATGTACGAGTCTTTTTTCAAACCTTTCCGTGAGCACACCATTGGACACAACCACCCTGTCGACACGCCATATGGGCAAAAACCCATCGTCTATGCAGACTGGACCGCTTCCGGTCGTCTTTACGGGCCCATTGAAGACCGTCTGTCCGACATGTATCCCTATGTTGGGAACACCCATACGGAAACAACCGTGACCGGTTCGTTAATGACTCAGGCGTATAAAGCTTCCAAAAAAATCATCAAAAAACACGTAGGCGCCAGCGAGGAGGATGTACTCATTTATTTCGGCTCGGGGATGACCGGCGCCATCAATAAATTTCAGCGCATCCTGGGTTTTAAAGTACCGGAACGCTCCCTGGAATACCTCAAATTAAGCGAAAACGGCACCCTCTACCGCAGCCTGAAACCGGCCAGTGAACGGCCCATTGTCTTCATTACCCACATGGAGCACCACTCGAACCACACCTCCTGGCTGGAGACGGTTTGCGATGTCGAAATCATTCAGGCAACGCCCGAAGGTTTGGTTGATTTAAATCACTTTCGGGAATTGATCGATCAATACCGGGACCGGCCAATGAAAATGGCAGCGGTCACCGCCTGCTCCAACGTGACCGGCATCGTCACTCCTTACCATGAAATGGCTAAAATGATTCATGCTGCCGGAGGATATTGTTTTGTGGATTTCGCTTGTTCCGGCCCCTACGTTGCCATGGACATGCATCCGAAAGAAGAAGGAGCTCACCTTGATGCCATCTATTTCTCGCCGCACAAGTTCCTGGGGGGACCAGGCACACCCGGCGTACTGGTATTCAATCAGAAATTGTACACCAACCGCATTCCCGATCAACCGGGTGGAGGCACGGTTTTATATACCAATCCCTGGAAATTTCACGAATACCTGGAGGATATTGAAGAACGGGAAGATGGCGGGACTCCACCTTTTTTACAAGGCATTAAAGCTGCCATGGCCATCCGCCTGAAAGAAGAAATGGGTGTGGAGCGCATGCTCAAACGGGAAGAAGAATTGCTAAAGATCGTATTTGATCGATTGGCTAAACAACCTAAGATTCATGTATTGGCGGGAGAACACCAGCATCGTTTGGGAGTCATCGCCTTTTACATCGATGGCATTCATTACAACCTGGCTGCCCGCATTCTCAACGATCGTTTTGGCATCCAGGTCCGCAGTGGCTGTGCATGTGCCGGCACCTATGGGCATTACCTCCTTCATATCAATCAGGATGTATCCATGTCAATCTTCCGGGAAATCGCCCGGGGTAATCTCACCCATAAACCCGGATGGGTACGGATGTCCATCCACCCCACCATGTCCGATGAAGAAGTCACCTACATCATGGATGCCATGGACGCCTTAATGGTGCATGTCCAGGAGTGGGAAATCGATTACCGCTATGATGCCCAATCGAATGAGTACATCCACCGTACTTATAAGGATCCATGCCGGGAAATGGTCGATTCATGGATGACAGATCTCTTCGAAGTACCGGCACCCGTTTAGACCAACCGGATAACGGCGAATGGGTTCAATACGTTTCCAGTTCGATGAATTTGAGAATTTCGGTTGGCACTTCGATGACTTTTACTTTTTTACCGCGTTTTGCAATCGGCCGCCGAATGATTTCGGGATGTTTGACGATCATGGTCAACCAATCGGCCGTGTCGAGATCCACATCGGGAAACAATTCCTTGAACTCCGGTGAATCTTTACTGACCAATTCTTCTGGTTGCATAGCCAACCCATTCAAAAGCTCTTCTACCTGGGTGGGTGTAATCCGGTCTTTTGACAGGTCGATCGTATGCACCGGCACTCGGGATTCCTCCAGCAAAGCCATCAATTGCTTGGAGGTTTCCGAACCAGGTAAATAATAGATATTCAGTTGATCCGGGTTTTCAGTTAGCTCTGACATAGGCATAATCATTAAGTTTTGATGGGTATTCCACTACCCTCCAACTACCTAACGAAATTGGTCCAAAGTTGTTAAAAATAAGGCCTCAAAATCCCGGCAAAACCATCACTGCATTCTGCATCATCCGGCTGGTACCGCGCCAAAACATGCGGTACTGGGTATTGTCTGGCAATAAGACAATTTTACCGCGACCCAGAGGCACTACCGCAGCAAAGGCATTTCCGGCCAGTACCTTGAGATTTGCTTCATCGGCATACCCACTTACCAAGACCTGACTCGAATCCTGAACGTAATAACCCACGGTCTGAAGCTCGGGAGCCGGCTTTATAGCCTCGGGTCCAAAATTCAACGAATAAACTTCCTTTTTAACCCCGAAAGCCAACGGATTGGTATTATCAACCAGGCCATTGAGGGCCGAACCAGGGATGCGTTTTTTGCCAAAGTAATCTTGCCGCTCGGAATAGGGCAAATACATCAGCGTTTTGGTGGTGTCCTTGGGTGACTTGGTCATGGTTACTTTTGGCCAGATGGATTTTTCGTCGTTGTTGGTAAAATAATTGACCGCACTCTCGGTGGCTATAACCGTTCCTCCGGCCTGGATCCACGCTTTTAACTTCCCCGCATCTTCCTTGGCAAACACCTCGTTTAAACCGTTGCCCCCACCGGCGAGGATCAGCACGTCATAATCATTCAGATCCACATAACCGTAACGCTGGCCAAATTTGGGCAAGGAGGTCTGGCTCAATACACTGGCCCGCACCCGCTGGACTGGCAACCGGGTTTCCTGGTCAAACAGCCAGGAAATCTGTCCAACCGTCTGAGATGAGAAGGGATCATCCACCAGCATCGCCACGTTGGGCTGTTCGATGGGATGGCTGTACCGGGAAGCAAGATCCATACCATCCACCATCCTTCCGGAGCCAATGGCCTGAATTTGGACCTGAGCATCCATGGCGATGGATTTCATATCGGCGGCGATGACGTCGGCTTTGCCCAGATTACGTCCAGCGAGAATGACCAGTGTACCCTGCGGGTAGGTAGTCCTACCATCCGAAAACGGCTCCTGTGCACTGCGGACCTGATAACCTTTCTCCCACAGTAAAGCCAGCGCAGTTGGCGCATAACGCTGATCCCAGTCGATCAGGTAAGCATATGCATTGGTCACGTCCGTCATGCCGCTGGGTAATGCCGGTAAGGCTGATACCGGTTCGGTTTTTAAGGACAACATCTGCCGGCAAGTGTAGGCATCCAGGTTGTAAGCCAAGGGCATTGACCAGGTGGCCATATCGTACATCACCGAGTCTTCAATCTCCATCTGGCGATCCAGTATGGTAGCAATCATCAGGTAACGCGGTTGATCGGCGCGAACCACATACGTACCTGCATCAAAAACCGCTTTGGTGGATTTACCATCCCGGTAGCTGATGGCTGCGGGAACGGTAACCGGCTGAGTCAATCGTTCCACCCGGATCCCTTGCCGGTCCAATATGGCCAGCACATCGTGCAGGTAACCTTTACCCATGTCGTCGCGCAGGAAATAATATTTCTCCGGGGACTTATTGTTAGCCGGGTCCCAGGCACTCAGGCTGTACTGACGCAGGGCAACGCGATTAGCCACGGATCGTCCCATGGTGGCCAGTGCCGTGGTATAATGATCCCAGACCCGTTGTTTGAAGATCAGTACATAATCATCATCCGTTTTGATGGCCACGCCGGCACCGATACCCCCCTGTTCGCACAACATACCAATAGAGCCCATGACACTGGGATAACTGGATCCATAACCCGGGTAGAAGAAGTCAAATGCGTCGCGGGTGAAATAGTTGATCTTGTGCGCGTCAAAGGCTTTGACATTTGCCCGGCCGAAGGTATCGGCCCAGGCTTCGTAGCGATCGGGTAAAAATTTATTGCGGGGCGTGGTGCCTGGCACCGTAAAGTAATTGGAATTGTACCCTTGTTCATGATAATCCACATGGACCTGCCCCATCCAACGTTGATATTCGGCAGTCAGTCCGCGAGCCTCCGGATGAACACCCCACACCCAGTCGCGGTTGACGTCAAACCAATAATGATTGGTCCTTCCGCCGGGCCATGGTTCATAATGCTCCAGGTCCGCCGGTTCGATCCCGGTGATGTTGCGTCGCATGGAATTATACCAATAGACATACCGGTCACGGCCATCGGGATTGATGCAGACAAAGAGATGGTAAATGCCATGTTCCAATAAATTCTGAGTCTCTCCGTCCTGAGCAGCAGCCAATTTATAGGCAATCTGCATGGCCGCCTCAGTAGAAGATGCTTCATTGCCATGAATGTTGAAGGACATGGTGACAATCACCGGCAATTGCAACCAGGCTTCCTTCTCTTCCGGCGAAAGAGTCCCATTGGCCGCCTTCAGATGCAGCGCCCGGATTTCCTCCAGACGCGCCATATTGGCCTCCGAAGTGACAATCAGATTCACCAACGGGCGGTGCTCATACGTCTCCCCATATTCATGATAAATGACCTTGGCCGATTGTTGTCCGAGGTTGGCGCAATAATCCACCACCTGATCATAAATGGTAAATCGCGTCCCCAACGCATAGCCCAGAAATTGAGCTGGAGAGGTGATGGACGCGTCATAATTCAGTTCCGGGTTGAATGCAAATCGTGCAGGATTAAGCTCCACCTGGGCAGTTATACTATTGAGCAATAAGGCCATAAACAGGCCAATGGCTAACATCTTTTTCATAGGAGATTCTGTCTTCTTGGTTTGCGAAAATGAAGATAAGAGATTTATCCAGGTCTGGTAGCGTTTGGCTGACCTTGTATTCGTCAGGCTTCTGATCAAACGGATCCCTTCGAACTCGTTGGGCGGAGTCCATTCCATTCCGATCAATCCGGCGGAGTCCCTTTCCTTGTGACGCAGCCGCCTTTGGTGGTTAATCAGATGCTTTTACCGAATTCCAAAAATCTTATCTTGTAAAAAACGAAGCCATGGAACGACGTACCTTTCTGCAAAGCAGCCTATCCCTCCCCTTCTTCCCTTTGCAATATCAACAACGTACATTTGTCGAAGACGAAAACCTGGTGATCGAAAAGGTCCAGCATGGAAAACCTCATGCCGGAAAAGTCCTGGCAGCCATTCAGCCTCATTCCGACGACATCCCCATTTTTGCCTCCGGTACGGTGGCCAAACTCATCGCCGAGGGATACACCGGATACCTCATCCAGATGACCAATGACGACCATGCCGGCGCCGGCGCCACCGTCGGAGAAGTCATCATGAACAATGAAAAAGACACTCAGGGTGTGGCCAGGGCTTTGGGTTTGCAGAAAGTTTATAATTTATACTACCGCAACCACCGGTTGGACAATGTCAGTCCGGTGGAGATCCGATCGCGCCTGATCTTCCTGATCCGGATGCTTAAGATCGACACCATCATCTGTTACGATCCCTCCGGTCATTATGAAGAAAATCCCGATCATTATGTCACCGCCAAAGCGTGGGAAGCCGCCCGGTGGATGGCCGGTGGCCGACTCGATTACCCCGAACACTTTGATGCCGGACTGCAACCCCATTCGGTGCAGGAAATGTACTATTTTGCCCGGGGTCCCCAACTCGTTAACCGCATTGTGGACATCACGGAACACATTGACATCAAAGTCGCTGCCAACCTGGCGAATACCACGCAGGGGCCGGCCGGACATAACGGGTCACGACTGCGTCAGCGTCTGGCGGCAGAAGGCAAAAGCCTGGACCTGCTTGGTCTGTCGGACGAGGACGCCGATCGGAATTACATCAAGCATTTCGTGCTGGACCGCGATTCCAAACGATCGCGAGGTATTCCCTCCGATCGGGAACTGGGCGAGAAATTCGGTTTGGGCTGGGCGGAAGCGTTCTATTACCGCGGGCCGGAGAAAAATATGGTGGAAGCCTATCTAGGAGAGAGACATTAGACTTTAGATTTTAGACCGTGGACCTCGGAGAGGCATGGCATTTACATTCCACATTCAACACGCACCCTTCATCATTATTAATGCATTCCCGCCACCTGCATCATGCGGTCTTCCACTTCGAACACCAGGTCGGTGTATCGTTGAGCCCTTTTAATCTCTATACCCCGTTGCAGGGGAAGATCTACATGAATGTGCTCGACAAAACGGGAAGGCTGAGCCTTCATAATATAGATGTCATCGCCGAGGTACACCGCTTCACGGATGTCATGGGTAACGAAAACGATGGTAGGGTGGAATTTATTCCAGATTTCCAATAACAGG
>JAGQXC010000359.1 GCA_020436785.1 Saprospiraceae bacterium
AAATTTTTCGCATGCAGGAATCTGCGGGTGCAGTAGGCATCACCGCCTCCAAACCCGCAGAAGCTCTCCCATTTCTGGAGGCAGGAGTAAAATCCATTACCCTGGCCTATCCGGTCATTGACGAACGCAAATTGGCCCCGTTCCTAAGAAGGGCTCAGGAGCTGGAGGCCGATATCAATCTTTGCATTGATAATGCGGAAGGACTGGCAACGGCTTATAAAGTAACCACACGACTGCGGTTTCCTGTCGGAATATTTATCATCATCAATGTGGGTTACAACCGCTGCGGATTGGAACCCAAGGACGATCGCATCCTCGAATTGGTTCAACAAATGACCCGTTACAAATACCCGCAGTTTAAAGGCCTGCTTACCCATAATGGCCTCACCTACGATGTATCAGGCTGGAAAAAGATCTCCAGGTTGAACCAGAAGGAACTTAAGCAATTGCTGAAAGTGAAACGGCGACTGGAAGATAATGGCATTACGGTTGAAGAGATATCGGTGGGTTCGACACCAGGGGTGCTCCTGGGAGAAGGCCTGGAAGGGGTGACGGAAATCCGGCCCGGCAATTACATTTTTATGGATCGCACGCCCGTATCGATGAAACTGATCAAAAAGCGTGCTGTGGCCCAGACCATTCTGGCGTCGGTGATCAGTGAGAATAAGCATTATTACATCATCGATGCCGGTAAGAAAGTGTTGTCCAGTGACAAACGGGGTGATCAGAATGATTATGGGTTGGCTTATCCGCTGGAATTTTATCCCCAAAAAGGATTTCAGTTTGAAGTGGTTAAATTATCCGAAGAACATGGCTTTTTGGCCAAGCGTAAGGACATCAACTTAAGCATCGGTGATCTGGTCCGCATCCTTCCCAATCATTCCTGTGTGGTCAGCAACCTGACCCGGCATTTTTGCCTGGTCGATGGGGAGAACTTCCTGCATGCGATCGCGGTTGACGCAGGACTTACTTCGCACGGAGCACTACCCTAAAAGAATTTTGAGTGTTGAGGCCACTCTGGAAATACAAAAAATGAACTGTCATCTCGACCGAGTCACCCCAAAGCGACGAGCGGAGAGATCTATTTGAAAATTTACAATATATTAATAATCAATCTTATTTGGATTTCTCCGTTTCGGCTGATTCTTCGCCTCCAGTTCTCGATGCCGTTTTGCGGTACGAAATGACAATCAGTTTGTTGAAATCGGTATTTCCGGAGTGCATTCAAGGTTGCAGGTAGTGTTGAATGTTAAAGTGTTAAAAGCCTGACTTTTCTCCCAAGTCATCAGCTTGCATTTGATACTCTGAGCACCTCGGTCTCGTCTCCTCCATGGCCCTCTGTACAACAACACCTATTTATTTCCCCGCGGCCGAACCACCCACAATCCAATCATGGCCAAAAGCAATCCCAGGAATTCCCGTACCAGTTCAATGTGCGGTTTGGTGGTGTGCATTTCATCGACAATGGAAGGCATGCCCATCTGAATCCAGTGAATGAAGTCCTTGAACAAGGTGCCCATCCAAATCAGACAGACCAGCATACCGGCGTAAATGGCCCAACGGGGTACCCGGCCGAAATAGGCGCCCAATGCCGCCAGACTCACGTATCCGTAGATGGCAATCCAACGGAGTGCATCCGGGTCATTGTATTGTACAGCGGCGAACAGAATAAATACAATGAAGACAATGATGGAGATGGTCTTTTTCATGGTTTGGTGATAATAAACAATCGTTCCGGTGATGAAATTCGATCCCAAGCGGAAGATACAAAGGTCTGGGCAATCAACCGCAGAATCATTTTCATCCAACCATTTCCCCCATCAACTGTTATAGCTAGCAAATCGAATTCGCATGGCTGGTTTAATTCTTCTTATGATGGCAAGCATTCTATCCGTTCATAACAACGACGACTTTTTTCATAGCTTGAAAATGGAAAGCATCGATGGGCAGGAAGTCGATTTTTCCCAGTATAAAGGGAAAAAAGTACTGATCGTCAATACAGCATCCGAATGTGGCTATACACCCCAGTACGCCCAATTGGAGGAGTTGCATCAACAGTATGGCGATCAGGTGGTGGTATTGGGATTTCCCTGCAATGATTTTGGTGGCCAGGAACCAGGTAGTGAGGCGGATATTGCCAAATTTTGCACGAAGAATTACGGAGTTACCTTCCAGATGTTCACCAAAATTACGGTCAAAGGCCCCGACAAACCGGCCTTATACGACTGGCTCGAAACCAAAGATAAAAATGGATGGAACGATCAGATCCCTTCCTGGAATTTTTGCAAATACCTGGTGGACGAAGAGGGCAAACTGATTAAATACTGGCCTTCCCA
>JAGQXC010000360.1 GCA_020436785.1 Saprospiraceae bacterium
GTATGTTCCCACGGAATCGTTTTAAGGATGTATTTGATGGCTTTTAAGGTCGCAGCCGGTTTATCGTCGCAGATGATGTTGTGCCAGGCGGCCCCGGGCAAGCTGGTATTTTTAAACATAGCCTTTTGATAAACCTGATATTTTTCATAAAGCGCTATGGCATTCAGATCCACAATGGAAAGCTCCCAGCGTCTCAAGGGATTTTCTTTAACATGTTCGATGCGTACTTGTTGCTCTTCTTTACTAATGGTCAAATGTATTTTAACCAGGATGGTGTCGGCCGATAAGAGCATTTTCTCAAATTCCTGTACTTCGACCATGAAGTGTTGATGTTGTTCTGGGGTACAAAAATGATTCACCGGTTCCACGACCGCACGGTTGTACCAGCTCCGGTCAAAAAAGACGACTTCACCCTGTTCGGGTAACCTTTCGATGTAGCGCTTAAAGTACCATTGGCTTTGTTCTTTCGTGGTCGGCTTATCCAGAGCAACCAATCGAACATTACGTGGATTCATATGCTCCATACAGGCGCGGATCAGGCTGCCCCGGCCGGAAAATTCACTGCCTTCAATAAGAATGGCAACACGTAATCCGTGATGGACCACCCAACTTTGCATTTGATTGAGAGCAATTTGCAATTTGTTCAATTTGCTTTCATGATGAAGCTGCTGAAGCACCTGATCAAAGTTTGGCTTCTCCTGTCGTAAAAGCAATTCGAGGGAGCGTGAGGACGACAACTTTCTTAGATCTTTTTTAGAATACATGGCTTTTCTTTAGGTATACATCGATCGGTAAAATCGATGGACAACATTCGGGTCAGGACTTAGTACGGTTTGCGCTTTTTCTTTTCCCGGATAATTGAAACGGGAAAGCAGATAACGGATACTCTCCAGCCTGGCCTCCATTTTTGAATCGGTATTGATGATGATCCAGGGGCAGAATTCAGTGTGGGTCTTGCTGAACATTTCACGAATGGCTCGCGTATAGTCGTCCCATCTTTCCCGGGAAGCTAAATCTACCGGACTGATTTTCCATTGCTTCAGCGGATTGTTCATCCGGGCCTTAAAACGCTTTTCTTGCTCACCTTTGGTGATGTCGAACCAGAATTTGATGATGTGAACACCGTCTTCATAAAGCATGTGCTCCAACTCCGGGACTTGCTGCAAAAATCGTTCGTATTCTTCATTGGTACAGAAACCCATCACCGGCTCCACGACGGCCCGGTTGTACCAGCTGCGGTCAAAAAAAACCATCTCGCCGCGATTGGGTAGTTCTTTAACGTGGCGCCTGAAATACCAATGACCTTTTTCAATGTCCGTGGGTTTTCCCAGGGCCACGGCTTTCGCAGCCCTTGGATTGAGGTAGCGCATAAATCGCCGGATAGCACCCCCTTTGCCGGCAGCGTCCCGGCCTTCGAACAGGATCACCACCCGTTTGTTTTCCTGAGCGATCCAATTCTGGAGTTTTAACAGCTCGATTTGTAACAGCTCCAGGTCGGTTTCGTACTGGATACGGTTATAAATGGGTGTTAGATGCACCAACCGGTCAATAAGGTGATGCTCCAGCGATTCCCTGGTGTTGAAGTTGACTATTTCTTCATTGGTAAATAAAAAGCGGTCCATTACAAAATTTGATTTTAGGGAATGTTGAGCTCAAAATTTCACATTAAACTAATTATTCTATGAAAATTGATAGAATACTTTTAAGTCTTACCGGCCGGAAACTCGTGAATGACCTGTGCCGGCAGATGAAACCTCGTTTTTACGTTCAATTTCAAGTATCTTCATGGTTTAACGATATGAATCTATGAGACCATATATACTGGAAGAAACCAATTGGAGGGCTGTACAAGATCAGGCCTATCAGGTGGCTGTTTTACCGTGGGGGGCTACCGAAGCTCATAACTACCACATGCCCTACGGTACGGATAATTATCAGGTGGAATACGTGGCTGCAGAGTCCGCAGCGAAAGCTTGGGGACAGGGTGGCAGGCCGGTGGTCCTCCCCGGAATTCACTACGGGGTCAATACCGGCCAGCTTGATGTGCCATTTTGTATGAATATGTTGCCTTCGACACAATTGGCCATTCTAAAAGACATCGTGGATGTTCTTCAACGCCATGGAGTACACAAATTGATCATCTTAAATGGTCATGGAGGCAACGACTTTAAAAGCATGATCCGGGAACTTTCGATTTCTTTTCCCCAGGTGTTCGTTTGTTGGGTCAACTGGTATCGGGCCGTGAACTGGTCGAGTTATTTTGAAGATCCCGGCGATCATGCCGGTGAAATGGAAACCAGTGCCGTACTCCACATTGCCCCTCATCTGGTGAGGCCTTTGCAGGAAGCAGGGCCTGGTAAGGCCAGGAAATATAAACCGAAAGCACTGCGGGAGGGGTGGGCGGTCGCTCAGCGAGAATGGACCAAGGTGACTGCTGATACCGGCGTCGGCAATCCTTATCCGGCCACGGCAGAGAAAGGGAAAAAGTACCTTGATGCTTGTATAGAAGCTCTGGCAGAGTTTTACTGTGAGCTGGGCAGTACACCTCGCAATGACCTCTATACGGACTGAGTGGGTGCCGCCGGATCGACTCCATTAATCTTTGACCGGATAGCAAATCATTAAGGTCAGAACCCCTATATTTGCGGGCGAAAACCTTTAGCAGGTAAACCTTGTTAGGGGATAAATGAATGTAAGCAATGGCGATAGTAATAACCGATGAATGCATCAACTGTGGAGCTTGTGAACCAGAATGCCCCAACAATGCCATCTATGAAGGAGGCATCGAATGGGCCATGGTAGATGGCACCACGCTGACTGGCTCCTATAAGCTACAGGATGGTCGCGATGTCGATGTGGATGCAAAAATCGACCCCATTTCCGAAGACTTCTATTACATCGTTCCCGATAAATGTACCGAATGCGTTGGTTTTCATGAGGAACCTCAATGTGCGGCTGTCTGCCCGGTTGATTGTTGCGTTCCGGATCCTGACCATGTGGATAGTGAAGCCGAGTTACTGGATCGCAAAGCACGCCTGCACATCGAATAATTGCGAGATCAGTCCAGGATCAACGCGGCCAATTCCTGATTGAGTTGACCAATGCGTACGTTGGATGCATTGGTCAAGACGACAATGATCAGTTCCTCTACAGGGTAAATGACCATATTGGAAGTTCCCCCTACCGATCCTCCGCTATGTCCAAACCAATGCCGTCCTGCCTCATCATTGTGACTGGAAAATCCGATGCCATAGCCGGTTGATTCTCCGCTGGTTGTACGTTGGCTTTGGATAAATTGATCGCGAATGGACGGTTTCCAGAAATCTTCACCCAGCAGGGTGTATGCGAAATGGCATAAGTCTGTCGCGGATGCAATGAAACCACCGCCCGCCCATTTATAACTGTTGTCCACGGCCGGTGCATTGATGATATTTCCCTGTAAATCCCGGGCATAATAACTGGTCCGATCCGCAATGATGTCGGATACCTGATCGGCACAGGTATGCATCAGTCCCAAAGGCAGAAATAATTCGTCTTTCATCAACTGCAGGAAGGGCTTGCCGGCAGCTGCTTCCATGGCTGCGCTAAGCAGGTTGAAACCATAACTGGAGTACGAATAAGCCGATCCCGGTAGGGATAATAACGAGTCGCTCTCAAAAATTTGCAGGGCAGACTGAACATCAGCATAATGTACATTTAATAAAAACTCTTCACCCCGGTAATGACGGATACCAGCCAAATGTCCGCCCAATAGACGCAAAGTAATCCGATCCTTACCGCCATTCACCGGATAGTCGGGCAGATACGTTTGAATGGTGGCATCGAGGTCTATTTCACCCCGCTGGTATTGACGGGCAAGCACCGCCGCCGTCAGCGACTTGGAGATGCTGCCGATGCGAAATTTCGTTCTCAAAGGATCCACAGGTACCTGATTTTCCAGATCAGCATATCCAAATCCTTCCGCATAGATCAGTTCCCCATGCTGAGTGATGGCCACTGCAACGCCAGGGATCACTCCTGACTCTCTGAATGATACGACCCGGTCGTGAACCGCTAACTGGCGTGTGGACAGATTTTGAGCAGTAGTGGAGCCGACTGTGATCAAGAAGAACCACAATCCGATGAATGATGACCTCATTAAGACTTATTAAAATACTTCCAGGGCACGATGAGCATGCCAAAGCATTCACCATCTTCTTTGGTGAGGTGCTTATGGTGCATTTTATGCGCCCTTCTAATGGCTCTAAAATACATATTATCCGTATTCCTGAACCATTTGAAACGTTGATGGATGAAAACATCATGAACCAGGAAATAGGTGACGCCATAAAGCAGAATGCCGAGGCCTACCCAGATCAATAACGTATATGCCGTGGTACTTCCAAGGATGAAGCAAGTGGCGCTGGGCACGGCGAAGATGAGGAAGAAGCGGTCGTTTTTCTCGAAAAATCCAGGCTCCGGTACATGATGGTCCTGGTGCCAGTTCCATAATATACCGTGCATAACGTACTTATGGGCAAACCAGGCCACAAATTCCATAAAAGCATAGGTGCCAAGGACAATGAAAATGGGAATCAGGATATTCATTGATTAAATATTTTATTAAGAATGGATTCACGGTAAGCAAAGATCTGATTGACTTTACGATGAACAATGACTGCATCCATCCACCGACCCAAGATACCAAAGGGAATGGAATAGTGCAGAATATCCGTCATCAGTGTTTGACCGTTTTGCTCTTTAAAATGATGTTCATGGTGCCAACACTGGTAAGGGCCAAATCGTTGTTCGTCTACAAAATAATGGGGCTCCCGTACGTGGGTAATTTCCGTAACCCAGTTAGCGGGAATGCCCAAAAGGGGCCTTAGTTTGTACTGGATGATCATGCCCGGATACATCGGAACACCCTCAATCTCACTGAGTACCTCAAATTGCATTTCAGTTGGGGTGA
>JAGQXC010000036.1 GCA_020436785.1 Saprospiraceae bacterium
ACCCAGAAAGCCATCAATGCCCTACAAACCTTTATCAATACTTATCCCAACAGTGAGCGCATCACCCAATCCAATAACCTCATGGATGAATTGCGCCTTAAACTGGAAGAAAAAGCCTTTCAGCAAGGGTTCCTGTATTACAACCTGCGGCAGTATCAGGCCGCAATCTATTCACTAGACAATATGCTGAAAGATTTTCCGGACACCAAGCGTCCGGATGAAGTACGTTATTACATCATCAAATCCGCCTTTGAATACGCTGCCAATAGTGTCTACGACAAACGCAAGGAGCGTTATGAAGAGACCGTCCAACGCGGCGAAGACTTTGTTCAAAGGCATCGAAACAGCGATTACCTGCGCGAAGTGCGTGACATCGTCGCTGAATCAAAAGCAAAACTGAAATTACTGGAAAATGAGCGATATCAAATCCAAAGTTCAAGGAATGGATCCTAATCTATCCTCCCGTGACCTGCTGAGCATGTCCAAACGTTCCGGCAACGTCTATGAGGCATTGGCCATCATCTCCAAAAGAGCTCGCCAATTATCCTCTGAGATCAAGCAGGAGTTACACCAAAAACTTGATGAATTTGCAGCGACTTCGGAAACCATCGAAGAAGTGCACGAAAACAAGGAGCAAATCGAAATCTCCAAGTTCTACGAACGTCTGCCCAATCCGGCCGTCATCGCCACCAACGAATTTCTGAACAACGAACTGTATCACCGCTATACCGATCGCAAAAGGGCTCCCATTCTGGAAGACTAAAATCCGGCACCATCAGGTGTCCATCGACCGAAGTCAGCCATATGAGTGATGCCACTGGACTTGCCGGCAAGAAGATCATTTTAGGGATCAGCGGAAGCATAGCAGCTTACAAATCCGCCTACCTCGTCCGACTCTTCGTGCAGGCCGGCGCTGAAGTAAGGGTGTTGATGACCACGGGGGCCACCCATTTTATCACCCCACTCACCCTGAGCACACTTTCCAAACACGAGGTCTGGACCAATGTACTCAACGAACAAGGCTGGAACAATCACGTCGAGTTGGGACTTTGGGGCGATGCTTTCCTCATAGCTCCTGCCACAGCGAATACACTGGCAAAAATGGCTTCCGGTCAATCCGACAATGTACTGGTAGCTGCCTATTTATCGGCCCGTTGTCCGGTATTCATTGCTCCCGCCATGGATGTGGACATGTGGTTTCATCCTTCGACCCAGCGCAATTTACAGCAATTGATTGCCGATGGCGTGGAGGTCATCCCGGCCGAACATGGAGAACTTGCCAGCGGCCTCATCGGCATGGGCCGCATGGCCGAACCGCCCCACATCCTGGAAAACCTGCGCGGTTTTTTTCGCCGCGAAAATCCGCTCCAGGGTAAAAAAGCGCTGGTTACCGCCGGTCCAACGTATGAACCCATCGATCCGGTGCGCTTCATCGGCAATCATTCATCCGGTAAGATGGGTGTCGCCATTGCCGAAGCTCTGGCCAGGGCGGGAGCTGCGACCACCCTCGTCCTCGGACCCAGTAAACTGGACCCAAAACATCCACTGCTTAAAGTTATCCGGGTGCAAACCGCCCAGGAAATGTATGATGCCGCCCAGGCCGTCCATGCCGGACAGGACATTTGTGTACTCGCCGCCGCCGTAGCCGATTATGCACCGACTCAAGCAGCCACACAAAAGATAAAAAAGAAAGATGGTGATCTGACGCTTACCCTGCATAAAACAGTAGATATCGCAGCCAGTCTCGGCGCCAAAAAACGGCCAGGACAGATCCACGTCGGATTTGCCCTGGAAACAGAAAATGAAACCACCCATGCCCGGGAAAAGCTCGTCAAGAAAAACTTCGACTTCATCGTCCTCAATTCACTCAATGATCCCGGTGCAGGTTTTAACCACGATACGAATAAGGTCCGGTTTCTGTTCCCGGACAATAAAGCCATCGATTTTGAGTTAAAATCAAAGCAAGCCGTCGCTGCCGATATTGTGCAGCAATTGGTACATTTGGTCCAGAAATAAGAAATAATTATGAGGTTTCAAGCTGCTCTTTTGATGATCCTGGCAGCATGGTGTGTGGTCCCCGCCGGCTTAAATGCCCAGGAACTCAATGCCACCGTTACCATCAATACACCCAAACTCCAGTCTACCGATCCGAAAATATTCCGCACCCTCGAACAGGACCTGCGCAACCTGATCAACGAAACGCAATGGACCGAGGATCAGTACAACCAGGACGAGCGCATCCAATGTACCTGGATCCTGTCAATCACCCAGGAACTGAATAACAACTCCTTCAAAGCTACACTCAACCTCAAGGCGACCAGACCGGTTTATGGTTCGACTTACGAGACGCAGACTTTTGCTTACCAGGATCCGAACGTCTTTTTTGAATATACGGAAGGCACGCCAATCCAATACATCAAGAATGTCTACAACACCAATCTGGTATCCATTATATCCTTCTACGCCAACATCATTCTGGGAATGGATTACGACTCATTCTCCGCATTTGGCGGTGACCCTTATTTTGAGGCAGCCCAGTCCGTGATCAACCAGTTGCCTTCCAACCAAATCTCCAGTGATGACGGCTGGAAGTCGGTTGGCAATCGTAACAACCGGTACTGGTTAATCGAAAACCTGCGAAATGCCCGGATGAAAGCCATGCGGAAAGCATTTTATGAATACCACCGCAATGGGCTCGACGTCATGTACACCGATCCGGCCAAAGGGCGGGCAGCGATGGCCGCAGCCATCGAACAATTCGACCAGGTAAGGGCCAGCTATCCTTCGTCCATGATCATTCCATTGATCGCGTCCATCAAATCCAATGAAGTCGTCCAGGTTTTCAAGGTTGCGGATGCCACCCAGAAATCCAAGGTCTACGAAGTGATGACGAAAATGGACCCGTCCAATGCCCGCAACTACGCCTCCCTTAAATCCTGATGATGCACCGGTTAGCCATTTTTGCTTCCGGAGCTGGGTCCAATGCCCGCAAAATCATTGAATACTTCCAGGATCACCCGCGGATAGAGGTAGGTGCGGTCGTGACGAACAATCCTCACGCCGGAGTCGTTCGCCATGCCGAGGAATTCGGTGTTCCCATGCTTTTTATTGATAAAAAATCTTTCTACCGGAACCATACGGTACCGAAAATGCTGCTGGACCGCGGTATTGACTGGATCATCCTGGCTGGTTTTCTTTGGTTGATCCCTACCGATCTGATTGAAGCATTTCCCGATCACATCCTGAACATTCATCCGGCACTGCTTCCGAAATACGGTGGCAAAGGGATGTACGGCATGCACGTCCACCAGGCCGTCAAAGATGCCGGGGAGTCCGAAACCGGCATCACCATCCATTTTGTCAATGCCCGCTACGACGAAGGGCGCATGTTTTTCCAGGCACGTTGTGACGTTGCCGAAGATGACAATCCAGAGGAGATTGCCCGGAAAGTTCATGCATTGGAATACCAATATTTCGCTCCGATGATTGAAAAAGCCATTCGGGAACAGGAATTCCAACCGGAAGGATAAGCGACCCCCAACCAGAAACCTTCTAAAACTCCCGGGCAGGCAAAAATGGAAGGTCTGTTGCGAAGATCAAATGCCTGTCAACTGCTTGTTATGCTCCCGGACAATTAATTTATTTTTCCCGGTGTACCAAGTACAATTTGCACTATTGCTATTCGTTTGTTATTGATGCAAAAGGAAAAATATCTCAACCTGCTTTATTTCACGATATTAATTCTGGTGACACCTTTCGGCGGTTTCGCCTGTAGCATGTATAAAATAACTTGTGCGGGAAAAACCATGGTTGGATGCAATGAAGACGCCTGGCGAACGACCTCCACCATTTGGTTTGAAAAAGCCCGGAATAAAAGTGAATATGGCGCCGGTTTTACCGGATCAAGAAAAGTCAGTGGAAACCGAATTGCTCCCCAATCCGGAATGAATGAAGCAGGGCTGACTTTCTCCCGTTTAGCCTCTTACTTCCCCAAACAACCAATGAAAATAAATAAAAAGATAATTACAGATGAAGCAAC
>JAGQXC010000361.1 GCA_020436785.1 Saprospiraceae bacterium
GACGTGGAGGTATGGGCCAGTGACTTCGATGCGGGCAGTTACGACAACTGCACCCTGTCGGAGAACCTGATCCTGAGTTTCACCGAAGACGGCGAGACACCAAGCTGGACCTATACCTGTGAAGACATCCCGGATGGCCGGTCGCAGGAGATCCAGGTGACCGTCTGGGTGATCGACGAAGCGGGCAACAAAGACTTCTGTACGACCACCTTCATCCTGCAGGACAACACCGGCAATGCATGCTCAGACAGCAGTCCATTGACGGAAAGCGGGGTAGGGAAGGCAAATCCAGGGTTAAAGGAAAAGGGACAAGGGATAAAGACGCCGGAGTTGTACCAGAACACGCCGAACCCCTTCAGTGGGGAGACGATGATCGGCTTCTGGTTGCCGGAAAGCATGACCGCCACTTTACGGGTGATGGACGTGACGGGTAAGGAGTTGTACCGGGTGAGTGGGAATTATTCTGCGGGAAACCATCAGTTGACGCTCGAGGCAGGCAGTCTGCCGGATATGAAGGGTGTGTTGTTTTATCAGCTGGAAACCGAACAAGGCGTATTGAACAGACGCATGGTCAAGGTGAATTAATAGGAATGCTGACAACACGTTAGTGTTCGTCAGTAGTGTTACGGACTTGTTGACCGATGCTGACAATACGCAGTGTTCGTCAGTAGGAATGCTGACATTGCGAAAGCAATCATCAGTATACTAGTTGGAGACTGATAAAGATGTGTTGAACAAACGCATGCTGATTTTCAGCATTGAGGTTTATTTAAGGAATGATAGCTGGCAGGTAAGATTCATATATAATATAGTCTTATATGAAATAAATAATTACCTTCATACTGATGAATTGATCTTTCGACCTGATGCAACAGGTCCTAATTGGCTTGATAAAAGCTGTTTAACCTGATAACCATGAAGCTTTTTTACGTACTGGGATTGTTATCATTGATCGTTGCGTTCAATAATACCCGCAGCCATTTTGAAAATAAAAAGATGGAAGCAGGAAGTCAGCCCAACGAGAAGAGCGAATTGCCGCCGCCGCCGCTTGATGCAGGATTTACTTTTACCTCCTACCATCTGATGGCTTCTTTTACGGACACCTCTTCAGGACCACCAACTGCATGGTTTTGGGATTTTGGTGATGGCAATTTTTCAACACTACAAAATCCAGGACATAACTATGCAACGCCTGGAAGTTATACGGTATGTTTGATTGTTATGGACGCTTTTTCAGCTGATACGGTTTGTCAACCTATCTTGATTACTTGCCCTGCTCCCCAACCGGATTTCAGTTTTTCCGGAAGCGGATTGATGGTCAATTTTACCGATCTGGCCACGGAATCACCTAACTTTTGGCTGTGGGATTTTGGCGATGGGAACACGTCTACCCAACAAAACCCATCGCACACCTATGCCGCCAACGGCATCTACACGGTTTGTTCGACGGTAACCAATGAATGCGGGACCGATTCCTCCTGTGCCACCGTAATCATACCGGCGTGCGATCTGCGGGTGGATCCGCTGGTGATCACGGATGAATCCGCTGCCGCTGCCAATGATGGAACTCTAACAGTGACTGCCGTAAGTTCATATCCTCCCATTACCTATACATTAACGGGTCCGATTAATGCCATGAATGGTACCGGTACTTTCAACAATTTACCGCCGGGAGATTACACGATCCGGATAACGGATGCCAATGCAACGCGGCCTTGTGCCGTCGATTCCACCTTCAGCATTCAGGCATTTGACTGCGGATTTGATCCGGCTATTATGGTTGATATGACCAATCAATGCAATGGTGGTCCAATCCATTTTACGGCTATAGCCTCCGGTGTGACCAGTTACCTCTGGGACTTCGGAGATGGCCAAACATCGACTGATCAAAACCCCACCCACACCTATCAGGATACCGGCCGTTTTACGGTAACCCTGACAGTTTCCGA
>JAGQXC010000362.1 GCA_020436785.1 Saprospiraceae bacterium
ACCTATTTTGGGTTAATTTGTTAATGTGTGATATGTTAATAAGAGTTGGCGGGACGGCTCATTATCCTTTCACCTTTCACCTTTGACCCCATACCCCGCAACCCCATCCCCCCCCGAGACCCCAATGTCAACTGGTGAATGGAATAGTGCCCGGTTCCCTCCCGCCTGAAAAACGAATGGCGCACGTTGCCCCAAAAACCTCACCATTCACCGGAATGCTCAGAGCCATCAGTGTAAAGATCCTTCAACGACGGTCCGTTGCACGGACCTGCTCAGGATGACACAATGACAAGCAATGGGCTGATTACCTCATTACCCCGCACCCCATTACCTATTTTGGGTTAATTTGTTAATGTGTGATATGTTAATAAGAGTTGGCGGGACGGCTCATTATCCTTTCACCTTTCACCTTTGACCCCATACCCCACACCCCGTACCCCGTACCTCGTATCCCATACCCCACACCGCATACCTCATACCCCACACCCATAATCCATTTCACACCTTCTTCCCATTTAGTACCTTTGTTTCCCGCAAGAATTCCGATAGGCATGGGGGTAATCCAACGTCAGGGAGCCAAACAATCGATCATCAGTTTAATCGCCGCAGGTATTGGGGGCATCAGCACCATCTTTATCTATCCATTGGATTTTGAGATTTATGGTGTGATTTCCTTTGTACAGGCTACGGCTTTCCTGTTTACACCATTCATATTATTGGGTGCTCAAAACCTTACCATCCGTTATTTTCCCCATTTCCGGGGAGAGGTTTCACGACATGGCTTTTTCACCCTGCTATCCTTATTTGCAGCAATAGGCATTGTTCTTTTCCTGGCCATGGTTTACTTTTTTTACCCGTGGTATGAAACCTTCATGCACGATAAAAAAGATGCCATTTTTATTCAGGCGTTGCCTTTTTTTATTCCAACTGCCATATTCTTTTCGTTAGGCAGTTTCATTACCCAGTACACATCAAATTTCCACCGGATCGCTGTGCCAGGCATGATCAATAATCTGCAAAAGCTTATTTATCCGGCCATCGTATTGCTGTATTACCTGAAGTATATTGATGTTTACGGTGCCGGGTTATTGGTTGCATTGAATTATTTTCTTACCCTGGCTTTATTGGTTATTTATCTGGGTAGGCTGGGAGAACTAAAATTCTCGGTTGATTTTTCCTTCCTGGATCGCCCGTTATTTAGGGACATGCGGATCTATGCATTTTACGGAATCTTTGGCAGTTTGAGTGGGTTGCTCATGGCCCGCATCGACACCTTTATGATTGGTAATTTGATCCGGGATGACAGTCTGAACGGAATCAGTAGCAATGCCAATTACCTGGCATTTGTGATCCAGATTCCGGCTGCTGCACTGGGGGCAATTGCCGGTCCGATTGTAGCTCAGGCTATGAAAGAAGATAAAATGGATGAAGTGGATTCGATCTATAAAAAATCTTCCATCAATTTATTTGCCATCGGACTGCTGGCTTTTTTGTTGATCTGGACATCCATCGATGATGTATTCAGGATTATGCCCAATTCTGACCAGGCCGCGTTAGGAAAATACGTGGTACTTTTTGTTGGTATTTCCAGACTGGTGGATATGTTGACCAGTTTAAATACCCAGATTATTTCCTATTCAAAATATTTCCGGTTTAATTTTTACACCATCTTTTTATTAGCGATTCTGAATATTGTTTTTAATCTCATTTTTATTCCGAAATTCCAAATTGTTGGGGCAGCATTATCGACCTTTTTGTCCATCACCATTTACAATTTGATCAAATTGATATATATCCGTATTCGCTTTCACATGCAACCCTTTACCAGGGAATTATTAAAGGTAGCCCTAATCGGAATGGTAACTTTTGCATTGGGTTATTTTTTTCCCGATACCGGAATTCCCATTTTAAATATTATCCTTCGCTGTTCCATCATTGGTTTAACCTACGCTTTCCTACTATTGCAATGGAAGGTCTCGGATGATCTGGTCTCCTTGTTCCGTCAGGGCCTGGACTGGATCCGGCATCCCTGGAAGTTATTCAAATAGATCCACAGGAGGAATTACCACTTGGGATCATAACTCAGGATGCTGTTGCGGTCCTGAACCCTGGCATAGAAACCGTAGCCACCAAAATTGTTCTCCAGCTTCAACAACAATTTGTTCCAGCCGGCATGGAGCGGCAAAGGAATTTCAGTTTGATCAGGAGCAGCAATTCGCACAGCCAGAAATCGGTGGAGTTGTTGATCATTGAGAAATACTTTGATGCCATCGTCGGATCCGATCTGCAGAGGCAGTATCGTGTCTACCGGGCTGTGAATGAAGGTCTGTGCATAACAAATGACAAATTCGGAGGGTTTGATCCGTCGCCATAATTGCATTCCATAACCGGCCGGCTCACCGGGAAGTGACTGCCAGGTGACGGGTTGACCATTTTTTCCCGTATAGCTGGCATGAGGGTTCCATTCGGTTTCCGGTGGATAGATGCTGTCCAGTCCAAAACGTAACTCATCATGGACCCGGGGATTGTCAAAAGGACCGATGAATGCCCAGTCCGGAATGTAGTGACGTACCGGTTCGACACGCACTGCATCCAGTCCCAGCCAGATTGTATCGCTGGAAGATGAATTTGCCAATTGCAGCAAAACTTCCGGCTTGTTCTGGACCCCGGCAAGCAGAACGCCAGGCATAGGAGTCAGCTGGGTCCGGTGGGTGTTCACCAAGGTTTGTTGGTTACCTGAAATTAGGGTTAAGGCCCCTCCGGCAGGACCTCCTGTCAGATACAAGGTAAGATCATAAGCGGCTTCGGGCAGTCCGGGCAAATTTATGGTGGCTTCAGATTGGGGCACTAGGGCGAACCATAATTCACGGTCCCGGCTCCAGTCCGGACCATCCGATTGACGATCAATGATCTGGCTGCTCCAAGCCCCTTTTAATGTTAACGATTCGCCTTCGACGACCGGTGAAGCCACTTTGCGGGTCAGTGCTGCCAAGTGACCAAAGGGCACCTGTGGAGCAGGCGAGGAATGCGGCTCCTTCTGGTACCAGAAGGCCACGGTGGAAATGTCTGTTTCCTCATCATTGACCTGGCCGTGTTCCAGCTGGACCCGTAAGGACCGATGGAAGGGTATGGCATCCCGGATATGATGCCGGTACGCCGAAATGCGGGATGATGAATCCTCCTTTACGATCAAACCATGACCGGATGCAGCATAAACTCCGGTCTTGAAATACCAGCCACTGTTGAGATAATCTTCCATACCGGTGCCATGAGTAGAAGGTTTTTGCTCACCATCTACGTAGATCTGCTCGTCGCCTTCCAGATACCCCAGGTCATTATGATAGCTTTCGGCAGAATAGTGTAAGCCCGCAAAATAACCGGCACCGGTGATGTCGAGTGCCTTATAAGGCATAGAATCAATGGTCCGCACTTCCCGGTTCCACCGGGCATGGAAGGTGGTCAATTGCGGGGGTACCTGCCGTAATTTACCCACATTAATGTGAAAGTAAAGGGCATACAATGGATAAGAACTTAAATTGACGATCTCCACCCGGGCGTGTTGCGCAAAAGGCATGGGGAAATAGGAATAAAATCCACCACTGCTCATCCCTACCATTTGTGAGGTGAAATGCTCATAGCGGAAAGGGCTGCCAAAAAAATCTCCGACCGGCGACCACACCGACGGCGTTTGTTCTCCATCCCAGTAGATCCTTAATATCAGGTGTCTCAAGTAGTCGGGATCTCGTGAATCGAAGGTGAACCACATCCGGTTGATGATGCCAGGACCGGTGACATCGGCAATAACGGCGCTGTCCCCGGCCCCCAGACTCCAACGGTCGTTGTTACCGCCGGTGGTGTCATAGCTGGAGATTTGATATTCTCCGGAAGTGCGTTCAACCCAATAGGCCGGATCATGCCCGGCAGGAAA
>JAGQXC010000363.1 GCA_020436785.1 Saprospiraceae bacterium
CACAGCTGGGTCCGAAACTGCAAGGCAAGATCAACATCTGGATGGGAGATATGGACCACTTCTACCTCAATTTGGGCACCCGGGCTTTTGATGAATTCATTAATACCACTGAGAATCCTCATTCTGATGCCAACATCCGGTTTACTCCGATGAAAGGCCATTGTGCCGAATACGACCAACGCAGCATCCTGGAAGAAATGGAGAAAAGGATTATGCAATTGAAAAGCTGAACATTTCGGCGTGGTTTACTAAAAGTTAATCTTCTTGGTTCTGCAATATGCCGGGAAAGAGTGAACTTGGTTGATATTTGTGAATATGTTCACCCGTCCTATCCTCCGCTATCTCGCCATCGCTTTTGGATTTACCTGGGTGGTGGCTTTCGTTATCCTGTTTTTACATCACCGGGGTTTCATCGGCACACCCATCCGTGACCTGTTGCATGCCCTCCCTGCCCTGGGTCCGGCCATCGGCGCCTTTTTTGTTATTCCGGACCGGCGTTATTGGGCGAGGTGTCTTCGGTTTACCAGAACCAAACCAGTGGAATGGTTGATCGTCCTGTCGCCACTACTTTTTTTGGTGGTAGGACTTTTCGTTTTCCGAATCAGCAAATCGCAGGCGTTCAATTGGGGCCAATTTCTGAATACTACATTTGCTTCGCCTCTGCTTACCATCAACTTTTTTTTGCCACTATTCACTTACGGATTTTTCGAGGAGATTGGGTGGAGAGGTTTTCTTTTACCCCAATTGCAGCAACATTTCAATGCGTGGAAATCGACTTTCCTGTTGACCATCATCTGGGGAATTTGGCATTTGCCCTTTTTCTTTTACCGTTTTGAATTTTCCTGGTTTATTTCGATCGGCTTTTTCTTCGGCTTGTGGATTGGCGCGATCATTCTTACCCATTTACTTAATCAAAATCGCGGCATTCTCTGGTTTGGCGTGGCATTCCATTTCCTGAATAATCTGGCGTCGGCAATAGAAAAGGAAATCACGGTAATGGTATTGAGCGTAGGATTTATGGTGTTGGCACTCTGGATTGTTTGGAGGTTTGGGCGCACCAATCTTTCGACTTCCACCCGTTATACCGCCTCCAACGCCGATGTCTGATTGTCAGATATTCGATTTATCTTCATGGGTAAATCAGAGACCATGATGCGCTGGACCCCATTGTTTGGTTTATTAACGTTGCTTATTGGCTGCCAGTCCCATACCATTCCATCGGCAAAGGAGCAATCCACCCAATATTTCCTGGTCCGGCATGCCGAAAAAGGCCAAGACGATCCCAAAGATCCGACACTGACCGCGACCGGTGAGGCGCGCGCCCAATTGCTCGCCCGGGAATTGAGTCAAGCGGGCATCCGGGCCATCTATTCAACCGATTACCAACGTACCCGGCTCACTGCACAGCCATTGGCAGACCGGCTGGGGCTGGAAGTCCAAATCTATGATGCAAAACGGGATTTGGGCGAGTTCCTCCATGAAGTTCAGAGCACTCATGCCGGCGATAAGGTTTTGATCGTTGGGCACAGCAATACGATTCCCAATATGGCCAATATACTCTCCGGCAAGGAGTCCTATCAGCAATTTGACGATGCGGATTACAATCATCTGCTGATTGTCACGGGCATGCTGGGACAGGGAGTCGTAACCGATCTCTCGATTTCCCCTTGCCTGGCGGAATAACCCGTCGGAATGGAATGCTATCCGCTGCACACTCCAGTCGTTACCATAGACTCACAGCCAAGAGCCCTAATGATTATCCACCATCCTTCAGGTAGGACATGAGCTCTTCACCTTTCCTTGGGACTTTAACATTCACCGTTCAACATTAAGCATTCAAAATTCTTAAATGCTACCTTTGCAACTCATGTTAAAATGTAGCTATGGACACCCGGTATAATCCACAGTCGGTCGAGGGAAAATGGTATGACCATTGGGAGAAATCTGGTTATTTTCATTCTGTCCCGGATGAACGGCCTTCTTTCACCATCGTCATTCCTCCTCCCAACGTAACCGGCGTGCTCCATATGGGCCACATCCTCAACAACACCATCCAGGATGTCCTTACCCGCCATGCGCGGATGACCGGATACAATGCCTGCTGGGTGCCAGGCACCGACCATGCCTCCATCGCTACCGAGGCAAAAGTGGTCCGATGGCTCCGCGAAGAAAAAGGCATCACCAAAGGCGAAGTGGGCCGCGACAAATTCATCGAATATGCGTGGCAGTGGACCGAAAAATACGGAGGCATCATCCTCACCCAATTGCGCAAATTGGGCTGTTCCTGCGACTGGGAACGCACCGCCTTCACGATGGATGACACGCGCTATCCCATGGTCATCGACACCTTCATTGA
>JAGQXC010000364.1 GCA_020436785.1 Saprospiraceae bacterium
AAAATGGTTGGGGTGCGTCATGCAAAACTATTTGGAATCGATGGAAAACGCGGAGGTTATTTCACGTTCAGTTTTGATTTAAACTGAATCGCATTCATCACCTGAATGTCCAGGAACCCAGGGAGTTCTGACAGGATAAAAGATGATGAACCGCCGAAAACAAATTTCAATGGATCTCAAATGGCCGGCTGATTGGGCGTAATCCTATTAAGTTAAATGAAATAAAACTAAAAATCAAATATGAATAAAGGATAATCATAAAAGTACGATTACCAGGTAATTTGCTACCGATTCGTGCTTACTGTTCTCAAACCGGACCAATTATCTAAATAAATTAATACTACCAGTTGGAATCAGGTCAAATGCAAGCACTATGACCGAAGCAGGGCTACTATTCCAGCGAGTATTCCTGGGCCTCACGGATGACCACCGGCCCAATTAATCCGGCATCCAATAAAGGGGATTCCTGGCGATGATGTTTCCAGGTAGAAAAAGTCACCCGGCCATCATCCGGTTTCGGAGCACCTTCCAGATACCATTGAGGAAGTTCTTTGATGGCCCCTTCGATCAAAGGTTGGAAGGGAGATGGACGATCTACGGTGGTGTACTCATATAAATCCGGCTGTTGAGCGTCGCCAATTAACCGGTTAACCCACTGGTTGGTGACATGTACCTCCAGGGTATTGACTCCACCGCGAATGACCCGGGAGACATCCACGAGATAAGGTCTTGTCCAGTAATTGCCCAATGGTTGATCATTGACCCAAACTTCGGCAATCACTTCCACCCGACCTAAATCCATATAGAGTTTTCGTTCCTTTTTTAGCTCATCCGGGGTTATGATAAATTCGATCCGGTACCGAGCCGTCCCTGAGAAATATTTTACTCCATCGTCGGGATGTTCTTGGAGAGAAATCAGTTTATCCAGCCTGATGTGATCCGGCGCACCCCGGTCTGCGGGGAATTGGACATCCCACTGTCCGGTAACCGGGAATGTAAGCAGGTCTTTAATGATCACGTCCCGGGAATCACCCTTTTGATCTTCCAGCAAGTATTTTCCCGGCTCCCAAAACAATAAATTGACTTTTTTTGGATGAGCCAATTGCGTAACCGCCGGCAGCTGTCCTGGAATGGGCGGAATGGGCTGCGCGGATACGATCACCATTTCCTCTGAATTCATTGCTCTGGGTATCAGCTCTATCGGGGAAAGGTCACCATTATAATACCGGGATATCCAGAAAATATTTTCAAAATGGTCACCCACCGAGGGATGTATCTGTTCAAATTTCTTTACACCCCGGCCAACCTTTTTTCCATCAATGTAGATGGTGGGTACACCTTCCTGATAGACGATACCAATGTGTGTCCAACCGGAAAGGGCACCAGGTGCGGAAAAATTGAACTCTGGAAATCCATTGCCATTTTCCCAGACAGCTACCCCGTTTCTTCCGACCGTAACCCCGCAGGTAGCATGGCCTTCACCATACAGGAAATTGCCTCCCGGAGGATAGATGGCGTAGTAGTCGGTCCAGGGATGCTTTACACCTTCATATAAAGCCGCTGTCGAAAGCATGATGTTATTTTCTGGTTTGGCCCAAAATGAAAGGGTAAAATGATTGACAAGGTTATTGTGATTGGGGGAGGAAGGCAGTGCGGGCATGGGAAATGGCTTACTGGTCAGTACGTCCACGCCATCCTTCTTCACCGAATGGAGGCCATGCTGCTTGATGGCATTGCGGAACACCACAAATACCGACCCGTAAGGTGGTAGATGGATGGCAACCCGGGTGCCATTGTCGGTCGTCTCAAAACACGATGCCAGCGCCATCTCACCCGTTACGGCATCCCATAACTCCGGCTGCTTATCTTTGATCCGAAAAGACACAACCAGATCTTCGTCGGTACGCCGTTGATTGCTGAGAAAATAATAGTCTCCATCCTCTGCCTGGCGGTGGATATAATGAATGGGAACATCGCCCGATTGGGAAGTTATCGTACAATCAGGAGGTAGCCCGATGCTTGGCAAAATTTCTGTTAGTGGTTGCCCCCAAAACAGCCTACCCATGCCAATTGACCGATCCGTCAACTCTGTAGTTCCCCACATTCCATCAACCAGGGTCTTGAATTCGGCGATGTTTTCGGGACGTTGTGATCTTAGTCCGGGAGCATCTACCGGTTTTTGACCAATGACAATCAACCCTTGTTCCAGGAAAGACTTAATCGTTCGCAGCAATTCAAGGCTTATCTGTTGACGATCTTGCAGGACCAAAACCCGGTAACTCATCCCATCAGGCAGCACCATCCGTCCATTTACAATCTTTGCGTTCCGAGAAAGCATCTCGGCATCGATCAGGTCATAATCGTATCCGGCCAGGGGCTCAGGGTGTAAGTCGATCGGAAGCACCTCCGTGTATACTCCGGGATCTTCACCGGTAAAATAGGCGAAGTCCGCGACAAACAGTCCGTGTTGGAGCATACTTTGACAGCGAGTAAGGTAGGTAATCCATCCCTTATTCGCTTCCCAGAGACAATTGGTCCGGTCAAAATGGATTCCCCAGGGCCCCATCGTCATTCCGGGCACCGCGGTTGGATGCGGCTGATGGGCATTGCGATGGACCAATATGCGATTGATGCCCATCGTGAACATTTTGTCACAGACCGGTTTCATCGCAAAAGCATATTCCTGCCATCGTGCGGCTTCCGGTTCAGCCGTTAAACCTTCGACGCCCACGATCCGTTGGCCACTGATGTGCGCTACGGATGACGCGAGTTTGCAGGTACGCCGCATGGTCAGATTATTCTGGAAAATGGTCGACAAGCCAAACCAATATTCACCCATGGATAAATCACCGCGTATTCCAATCTGCAATTCTTCCATGGGGCCGCGGTCATACGGTTCAAAGTAGGCATGGATGCCATGTGCGTGACACAACGCAGCCATTTGGCCATAGTAGTTATCGGCCAGCATATCGGCCTGGGTACGTCGCACATCCCACAATAAACGGTCTGTCAGATCGGCACCACCTACCACCTTACCGGTCATCGCCGGCAGGTAAGGGAGGAGATCATACCCATTTCTACGCTCAAATTCTTTTTCAAATCCCCCTGTCCAATTCTGCATACCAACCTCCCAGGAGTCAATTTCCAGAGCCATCATTCCTTTTTGAGCCAATGGCTCCAGGTATGGAAGCAACGGGGTAATCATTTTATCAAAATGAAACGCTACGGCCTGGGGGTCGTATTTGTCACATTCCAGGCCCACTCCGGTTTCCGGTGCCGAGCGATTCTCCGTACCCAGTGAGGTATACCCAAACCGTTGTATCGTCAACGACTGGAATCCTGAATCTTTAACCTGGTCTTTCAGTGCCTGAAGGTCAAATTGACCCTCGCCATCCATTCCTGCAGTCACCATAATAATGTGCTCAGGGTTAATGACCGGGAGGGTTGAATCAATCGGTTCCAGGCCGCGGTTGAATTCCTTATTGGTTCGTCTTTCCCAATTGGCAAAAGGGGGTGTTTCTGCCGGCAAGGAAGGGAAAGCCAGTACACAAACATCCTGGTAGTAATCGAGTTTGTGCTCAGGCACCGGTAAAAGAACCACATCTTCCGGATCTTCCAGGTCAACCTGAATCTCACTCCACACCAGCGTTTTCATCGATCGATCCGGGGTGATCCATGGCCCGCCGCTGGAAGACCACCCCGGGCAGTTGTGCATGCAAAAATCAATACCGAGTCGTTGGCATTCCTGCAAGGCGAAAGATTTCATCTCAAACCATTCCGGACTCAGATATTGCAGAGGCCCCTTGGGAATGCCGGTCCCGGCGTCAAAATTAAATACGGCACCGACTCCGATACGTTGCATGGCTTCCAGATCCAGTGTGATGCCTTCGCGAGTGACATGACCATTCATCCAAAACCACATGTTTCCCGGGCGCGCTGAAGATGATGGATCAAGAAAAATCTGCTCCAGTTGGTTCATGTTCTGTGCACAGCCAGTCATCATTGGGAATCCCGGAATCAGGAGAGCAGAGACACCGGCTGTCCCGCTTATTTTCAAAAAATCTCTGCGAATCACACGTTATCAATTAGAAACCACAATGGTTAAATAGCGCTATTTAAACAATCTGGGTGCAAATTCAGACAAATAGATGCGCCAATTGGTCCAGGTATGCCCTCCGGTACTCTCCCGGTACTCATAAGGGAAGCCGGCTTCATCCAGTGTTTTCCGCATGGTGACGACACTTTCGTACAGGAAGTCATCCTTACCAACGGCGATCCAATACAACTTGGGGTGAGCCGCTTTGAGAGCGGCGATCTGCTCGGCTCGCTGACTGTCATCCGTCTTGATGCCAAATCGGCTGAGGTCGGCAAATCCCATGCTCATCACACCGATGTAATCGAACAGGTCCGGATTGGTGAAGGTGGTGTTTTGCGTTTGCAGCCCTCCCATACTTAAGCCGGTCAATGCACGATTGGACTTTCCGGTCTTGACCCGGTAGTGCTTTTCAATGTAAGGAATGACATCGTTGACCAGGCTCTTTTCAAATTTCATATTCGCCATCCCTACACCTCCCTGGGAAGGATTTGCCAACACCGGACTGTCGGTGAACGCCGCAGCCTGATCGGGATTGCCATTGGTCATCACGACAATCATCGGCTTGGCCTGACCCGCGTTGATCAAATTGTCCATGATGGTGGGTGCAACTCCCAGTGTGGTCCAGGCATCTTCGTCTCCGCCACCGCCATGCAGCAGATAGAGCACCGGATAATTGTCTTGTGAGTCTTCATAGCCCGGAGGGGTATACACGTACATGCGCCGGGTCAGATCGAGCGTTGGTGAGGCATACCATACCTTATGCAGAGTGCCCTTTGGTCCTGTCATTGGTTCGTACAATTTGGCGCCCGGTCCGCGGACAAACAAGATGCTCTCCACCCGGAAAGTGCCGTCGCGCCAGATGCTTTTGTTGGAAGGGTCCAGGGTATTGACGCCGTCCACCAGGAAACTGTAACCATACAACTCAGGCTCCAGAGGACCTACTGTTACCGTCCATAAGCCGGTATCGCCTTTCATCATCGGTTCCGACTGCATGAAAGGCATCCAGTTGCCGGTCAGGCGAACTTCTTCTGCTTTGGGCGCCAAAATGCGGAAGGTTACTTTATTGTCGTTCCCGATTTCGGGGGAAACAATGGGGTTGCGCTGGAATTGACCGAATGCCAGTCCAGCAGAAAAAATGACCACCATCAGCACGGAGAGCTGACGTAGTGAATGAATATTCCATTTAACTGTCATCACGTTGAATTATCTGATTATTGAATTTGATTCCAATGATAGTAAATGTATTCTTTTTTATTGTAACTAATTGTTACAATAATCAATTATTGCCCGTGTTCAACAACTTTCTGCGGTGGACATCCCGTTGACCGGTCCTTTCCGGTGTGCGCCGGTCAGTGTTCCAGATCCTATTGGGCTGCATATTATGGTTTCCGGAAATCGTCAGGTCTTCCGTATTTTGGGCCATGGTTTATCCCAATCAAAAAAGAATGAATTGCCGCTGGATAGCAGGGTTATTCATGGCACTGGCAAGCTGTACGAATCCTCCGTCAGAGAAGGTGGTATTGACCTTTGACCCGGATCATTTCACGACGGAATCCAGGATGGTCAATACCGCTGCCGGGAAGGTTGACGTTGAATTCCACGCCTACCGGCATCTCCCCTATCTGTCGCGGCTGACCGATGTCAATTATCAGAGTCTGGACATAGAGGTTCCGGTACGGGTTAATGGCAAAGAGCTGACCACTGGCGATGCTCCGATCTTCTTTAACATTAAAGTGGGCGGTTATTTGTCGGTAAGAAATATTCCAGATCCCAATCTTATGGCAGAGGATTCCCAAGAAAAGGTCCGGCCCGCGTCAGATGCTTTGAGTGACCGGGCAGACCTCGCACTGGCGGCCGGATTGGTCGTCGTTACCCCGGGATGCCGGGGTTGGGACAACCAGGCCCCGGACGGCAATTATTATGGCAAAGCCCCGGCGGCCATCGTCGATCTCAAGGCGGCCATCCGGTATTTACGATTCAATCAGGGCCGGATACCCGGCAATACCGACCAAATCATCACGGTAGGTTGCAGTGCCGGGGGCGCCTTATCTGCCTTACTGGGGACCTCCGGGGACAGCCCCTTATTTACATCCCTCCTGAAGTCGGCTGGTGCAGCAGAAGCAAGTGACCAGGTTTTTGCCAGTGCCTGTTACAGTCCCATCACCGACTTGGAAAATGCTGATGGCGCGTATGAATGGATGTTTGCTGATCTTCCTACTCCTTATGGCCCCGTTGATTATGGGGTTTCCCTGGAAATGCGGGAGGCTTTTGGCGTCTATCAAAATGAACTGGGTCTCACCGGCCGCGAAGGATTCGGTCCATTGAACATCGACCGGTATCCGAACTACCTGATGCACTATTACCTCGTCCCGGCAGCCAATCAGTTTCTGGAAGAATTAAATGAAGACCAGCGACAGGAATACCTTACCACCAATCCCTGGATATCATGGAACGAGCGCACCGTTTCTTTTGCTTTCAGAGATTACGTAAAGCACGTCGGCCGGATGAAAGGATTACCAGCTTTCGACGATTTCCCGATGGTACAACCCGAACCAAAACTCTTTGGGGACTCCACCCACCCGGCCAGGCATTTCACTGACCTCGGTGTGCGCTTTGAAATGAACAATCCGAACATCCATGTCGATGGTGAAATGTTGCAACGTACCCATCTGATGAATCCCATGTATTTCCTGCAAATCCACCATAAAGGGCTGGCTGAATACTGGTGGTTACGCAATGGCACCAAAGACAATCATACCTCGCAAACGGTGATGATCAATTTGGCGACCAGCCTGGAAAATCGAGGTAAAAAGGTGAACACCTGGCTGTTCTGGGATGGCGGCCATTGTGCGGACGATGATCCGGATGGATTGATCCAATGGATGAAAATGATTACGGAATAAACACATACCTCCCTCCTGCCGGATGAGACCACTCAACATAGGTTGATCCAGGGGTTACAGGTTCCCGGAGAAAGAGCTACCCAATGAACCTTTATCTTGCATTGTATTTTACAAATTGCTGATAATCTTTATATTATGCAATATTTATTACACAAAATTGGTTAGCAGACTTCGAGGCCCAGGAGATAAAAAAATGGCAAAATGAATAACGCGCCGGAGCAAATTTATACCTTTACCCGATCAACCAATTTGCAGAATGGTATTTCTAGATTTTGAAAAGCCCCTGGAAAGCCTCTATGAACAGCTTGACAAGATCAAGCAGGTGGCTGAGCAAGGTGATGTGGATGTATCCGCCACCATTCAGGAGATTGAGAATAAGATCAAGGCCAAGAAGAAAGAGATATACACCAATCTGACCGGATGGCAAAAGGTACAGTTATCCAGACACCCGGAGCGGCCCTATACCCTCTATTACATCAGTCAGATCTGTAAAAAATTTATCGAGCTGCACGGTGACCGCAACATCGGCGATGACAAAGCCATCGTAGGTGGCCTGGCCAAAATTAACGGCGACACGTTAATGATTATCGGCCATCAGAAAGGCATCAACACCAAGATGCGGCAATACCGCAATTTCGGCATGGCCAATCCCGAAGGGTACCGCAAAGCGCTGCGGCTGATGAAAATGGCCGAAAAGTTTGGTTTTCCCATTGTCTGCCTGATTGACACACCAGGCGCCTATCCGGGCATCGAAGCCGAGGAACGGGGACAGGCGGAAGCCATCGCCCGCAACCTCTTTGAAATGGTGAAGCTCCGTGTCCCGGTGATCTGTTACATCATTGGGGAGGGCGCATCCGGTGGCGCCCTGGGGATCGGTGTCGGCGACCGTGTGTTTATGCTGGAAAACTCCTGGTATTCGGTCATCTCGCCGGAAAACTGCTCCACCATTCTGTGGCGTACCTGGGATTACAAAGAACAGGCGGCAGAAGCCCTCAAACTGACGGCAGACCACATGCTGGAATACGGGCTGATCGATGAAATCGTCAAAGAACCCTTGGGTGGAGCCCATACCGACCCGGAAACCATGGCTAAAACGTTAAAAAAACACATCAAAAAAGAGCTCGCTGCGTTAAGTGAAATGAGCCCGGAAGCCCGCATCGCCGCACGGATCGATAAATATTCGAATATGGGTCATTACGCCGTGCGTCCGCCTGAAACGGAAACCGAACCTTCGGTCCAAGAAGAGTCCTGATATGAGGCGATGGGTCCAGCAAATGCGGGAAACGATCTTTAAAAAGATCCTGCAAAACGTCCGCCGCCGCCGGGAAGACACTGCAACGACCGACCCTAATCTGAAAGTGACCAGCATCGGCATTTTATTTGACGGCACGTTGCCTGAAGACCGTCAGGTCCTCGACCGGCTGGTCCAGCAACTTCGCCAATCAAGCAATCAGGTTCTGGTGCTGGGGTACATTGACAATTACTCCATCGCCACCACCTACCCATTCAAACATTTTTACAAGAAACACGTAAATTGGTTCTATGTCCCTAAACATCCGGATATCGATAAATTTTCACGCATCCATTACGACATCCTGATGAACCTGGGGCGACCTGACCAATTCACCTTGCATTACATTGCCAAAAGCGCCCTGGCTTCGTTCAAGGTCGGCCCGCACTATCCCGGAATTGAAATCTATGATGTCATGGTGCGCGCACCGCAAGAACATGACCTGGATGAATTCATTGACAACGTAAAGCGCTTGCTGAAAAACATACAATACCGCAATGACTGACCAACCAAATTTCTGGGGCACCGGTGTCGCATTGGTAACACCGATGAAAACCGATGGCACCATCGATTTTGATCAACTAAGCCGGATCATTGAGCATGTGATTACCGGCGGGGTAGAGTACATCGTTTCGCTGGGGACCACCGGTGAGGCGGTTACCCTGACTACCCAGGAATGTAAACAGGTTGTCCGGTTTACCGTTGGCGAAGTCAAGGGACGGATCCCTGTGGTGGCAGGACTTTTCGGGAGCAATTGGACGGCAAAACTGGTGCAGTATGTGCGGGATTTTGACTTCTCAGGCATCGATGGCATCCTTTCCAGCAGCCCGGCGTACACCAAGCCATCCCAGGAAGGTCTTTTTCAGCACTACGCTGCCCTGGCCAGAGAAAGTCCGGTACCCATTATCCTCTACAATGTTCCCGGCCGGACCGGCATGAACATCGCTCCGGAAACCATGTTCCGGCTGGCAAAGACCCATACTAATATTGTTGCCGTCAAAGAAGCTTCCGCCAGTCTCGATCAAATCCAAAAATTAACCAAGCACGCCCCGGACCACTTTACCATCCTGTCCGGCGATGATCCTTCCGTATTGTCGCACATGGTCCATGGGGTAAAAGGAGCCATTTCGGTCATTGCCAATGCCTTTCCCAAAACATTTTCCGATATGATTCGCCTTGGATTAGACGGGAAATTTGCTGACGCCGACGTGTTGCATAAACAAATGCAGGACATCCATTCCTGGCTTTATGTGGAGGGCAATCCCGTCGGTATCAAAGCGGCCCTGGAGTACCAGGGTTTTGGCACCCGGCAGGTCCGATTGCCCCTGGTGCCCATGTCCGAGAGCAACCAGGCCAAACTGGTAGCGGCTATCGAGACCAGCGGACTTAAATAATGAAGTCATTCCCACCATGACCAACTGTACCCAGGTACAGGCTGATTCACATTTTTGTTGAAGATCTTGAGCCCGTATGTTGGCGATATGGTAACTGCGAAATCCGGTTTCGCCAACACTAAATTTATATCTTAACCGGTGAATAAAATTACAATTACCACTTTCACATCAATCGCCCGTGCATATTCCTAGCGTTCATGCTGTCTTACTTATGTTTGGTTTGGCCATGGCTTCCGCACTTGCAGGTCAGTCCATTCCCAAAGACTCGATCGTATGGTATGCCAATGATTATTTCAACAAAAGCTTCAACGAATCCAGGCGTAATTCCACATTAGCTCAGACCTATGCAGATTCTTCCAGGCTGTTGTACGAAATGGCCGGTGAAGCCTTCGGCGTCGCTCGTTACGATTTCTCGATGGGTGTCATCGAACGACACCGGGGAAACTTCCCGAAGGCCAAGTCACACTTGCGTACCTTTCTGGAAGCTGCTATGGCCGAAAGAGATACCTTAATGATGGCCGGCGCCTATTTCCAATTGGCCACCATCCTGCAAAACCAGGGCCTTTTAGACGAGGCCATCGAACATGAATACCTTTCCATCCGCCTTTATGAGGCCGTCGGCCACCATTATGCCACTGCGGACAGCTATACCAATCTGGGAATCATCTACCGCAAACTGAAGCAATTCGAAGAATCCGAAAAACAGTACCTCCGGGCCCTGGAGATCGATGAAGGACTTAATGATCTGGACGGTCAGGCCGCCGCAAATGCCAACCTGGGCAATTTATATGCTGACCAGGGGCGCTATGAGGATGCCATCGTACGCTACCGACAGGCCATGCACTTTGATTCACTCAACAATTCCGAATGGGGTCTGGCCTATGATCATGAGGACATTGGCAATATGCTGAATCAACAGGAAAACTATCAGAAAGGTCTCGAAGAACATCTTACCGCTCTCAACATTCGGCGGAAATTACCGCACCGCAGGGAAATGGCTATCGGATATCAAAATGCCGGCAATACCTACCATAAATTAAACCGGCTGGATCTGGCCTTGATGTATCTCGATTCCGCTGAAACGATCGGCCAGGAAATCGAAACCCTGGAAATGCTAAGTGAAATAGCTAAAACGAAATCCGAAATCTATGCGCAGGCAAATGACTTCCGCCAGGCATATACTCAAAACAAAAAATATAACAAGTTGCGCGACAGCTTGCTGCATCAGGGAATTACCGATAAAATCAATACACTGAATGCTCAATTTGAAACCGAATTAAAAGAAAATCAGATTGCATTACTCCACACAGAAAATGAATTAAAGTCGATTCAATTAAATGCAAAAAAGAAACAACTCATCGGTTCACTGATCGTGCTTGTTATTATTATTCTATTCGCAAGCGTCGTTTATTGGCTGTATAAAAAGACCGTAGCACAAAAGACGGTGATTTCCCAAAACCTGGAAGAAAAGGAAATCCTTATCCGGGAAATACACCATCGGGTTAAAAATAATTTGCAGTTTATTTCTTCCCTGCTCAATTTACAATCCGAACACGTAGACGATCAACTTGCCCTCAGTGCATTACAGGAAGGCCAGGACCGGGTGCAATCGATGGCCCTGATCCACCAAAACCTCTACCAGGAGGACAACCTGACGGGTGTAAAAATCCAGGATTATTTCATCAAACTCATTCGAAATCTTTTTGATTCGTACAACATCCGGAAAGACCAGATCGCTCTCGAACTGGATGTGGAAGATCTCAATCTTGATGTCGACTCCGTAATACCCATCGGCCTGATCATCAACGAATTGGTTAGCAATTGCCTGAAATATGCCTTTCCCGGCAAAAGATCCGGGCAAATTCGGGTTCAATTGCATGAGATTCAAAATCAATTGGTTTTGGCCGTAAGTGACAATGGACAGGGCATTTCTCCACAACACGTGGAGGAATTGGGCAGTTCATTTGGCTACCGGTTGATCAAAGTATTCCAAAAACAACTGGATGCGGATTTAGCGGTGACCAATCAGGATGGCATGCAAGTCCAGATGCGCATCCGGAAATACCGCAAAAATACCTGATTAAACCCGGGATCCACCTCAATATTTCTGTACCTGGGTCTAGTGGCTTCCGGTCCTACCCCATGTAATTTGCGGTTATTAAACCGTGGTAAAAAATGCCTATGATAACCGCAACAAGGTCCTTGGTTTTATCGGCCATCATGATCATTTCTCACTTTGCCATTACACCGGGATTTTCCCAAAAATATGGCCCATCTAAAATCGGAAGTCCGGTAATGCCCGGAGAATATACTGAAAGCCGTTTATTCCATTAACTAATCAATAAAATTCGCCTGATTCTGTATGATGCTCCCGATTCAGATCCCAGCATTTATCCAAATCGTTAACTTGCTATTTTTAATCCAACAATCAGCAGTGGCCAATGACCGACGTATCCATCCTGATCATTGAAGACGAAGGCATCGTGGCGGAAGATATTGCCCGCCGGTTACGCAAACTGGGCTATGAAGTGGCTGGCATCAAGAACAGCAGTGAGCAGGCCCTCAACTACCTGTCTATTCACAGCCCTGACCTGATCCTTTGTGACATCATGATCGATGGAGCCATGGATGGCATTCAGGTGGCCGAACTCATTTTCCAAACCAAACAAATACCACTCATCTTTGTCACTGCCCTGGCAGACCGCATCACGTTGGAGCGGGCTAAAAAGGTGTTGCCTTACGGATACATCGTCAAACCCATCGACAACCACGATCTGCTCACTGCGATCGAACTGGCCCTGTACAAACACAGTGTAGAACTGGAAAAACTGGCCATCAGCCAAGAAAAGATCAACACCATCACCAACGTTGCCGTGACCGAGCGAGAGTTTGAGATGCTTACTGATATCATGAAAGGTCTGACCAACGCACAGATCAGCGAAACGCGCTACATTTCCATCAGTACAGTCAAATTTCACATCGGAAAATTATTGGAGAAAATGGAGGTCACCAACCGGGCGGAGGCCCTGCACAAAATCATTTCATTGATCACAGCACGGGGAAATTAAAAGTGATTTAGCCGTTAAATAGTAGATGGAAGAGGAAGAAAACAAGGACATTCATCAAATCAACCAGGCGCAGCAACTGGCTGCCTATTTCTCCAGGTTTTTTCTCGAACGATTGGACCGTGAACTTGATCTGTATCATCAAGAAATTACGGAATCTCCACCGGAATCCAACGAACAAAGTGAGGAATAAGATTGTCCTATTATAAAGTGCAGGATCAAACCCTGCCAATCCAAGCATCTAAAATTTGAACGCATCATGAAACCCAAACCAAAATCCGACAAGCGTGGCTACCCCCGGTATCCGGACAACGAAGACATTTACCGAAACGAAGAAAAAGTGCAATTGGAAGGGTCCAGAAAACCGGAAAATCCGAAGCCCAATCCATCTCAATTAAACAAACCGGAAAACCAAATCGGGGATACCGAAGCGGCGGAAAAAGAAAACAAACGCATTTATACCGATAAGGAAGACGATGATTGGAATGAAGCCAATTTCGATCAGGAACGTACCGGTGAAGACCTGGATGTGCCGGGTAGCGAAGCAGATGACGACCAGGAAGACATTGGTGAAGAAGACGAAGAAAATAATTATTACAGCCTGGGTGGTGACCGGCATGAATCCTGAGATTTGGATGCCGGCAAACGCTTTGAACCGGGTATACCACGTAGGTGTTCAGGTGAACAGCAGGATGAGCAATTGTGCCACAAAAATACGGAAAATGGTAACCAGCGGATAGACCTGCGCATAGGCAGCCACCGGTACATCCGTATTTAAATAAGCAGTGCTAAACGACAATGCGGCAGGGTCTGTATAACCACCACTCATGATGCCGGCCAATTGTAAGAAATTAAGTTTCATCAAAAAACCGCCAACCAGTACCATCAGGATAAGGGGGACAAAGGTGATGACCGACCCATACACCAGCCACATCCAGCCATTGTACTGGACAAAATATTCATAAAAATGCTCTCCTGCATGTACGCCCACCGCCGCAAAGAACAAGCTGATGCCCAGGTCTTTCATAAAGTGAATGGCTCCGGTATTGATGTACGAATGGATGAAGCTGATTCCTCCATAACGACTGACAAAGAGGGCCATGATCAGTGGTCCGGCGGCAAAACCCAGCCGGATCGGCACTGGCAAACTCGGGATGAGGATCGGGATCGAACCCAATACTATCCCCAATAATAAGCCGCCAAACAAGGAAAGGAAATCGGGCTCCAGCAATTTCTTCTCGGAGTTTCCGATGATCTTTTCAGCCTCCTCGATGGCTTCGGGACTTCCGACCACACGCAGACGGTCTCCAAAGAACAAGACCAACGAAGGACGAGCCAAAATTTCCCGCCCTGCCCGGTAGATGCGGGTCACTTTCAGGTCATAGGTGTTGTACAGATCCAGCTCAGACAATTTTTTATGCATGGCGGACTTGCGGGTGACAAAAAGCGTCTTGCTGATCAAGCCGGTGCTGGATTCAATAAAGGAATCGTTGGAAACCCGGCCCACCGCCTGGATAAATGCATCGACATCTTTTTCCAATCCCACCACCATAAGCACATCATTCCACTGCAAATGGGTATCCATGGTCGGCGAAAAGACAT
>JAGQXC010000365.1 GCA_020436785.1 Saprospiraceae bacterium
AGGCATGGGGATCCACCAGATGCACATTGATCGAATAATCCATCAATTCGCGGACGAGATCGACCACTTTTGAGTTGCGGATATCGGCAACGTCCTCCTTGAAGGTAATGCCGAGGACCAGCACCTTGCAGTTGCCCGGATTCTTGCCTTTTTGGATGATGGCCTGGACCAGTTTTTTGGCAATGATGTTGGGCATGTTGTCATTCACCCGGCGACCACTGGCGATGACCTGAGGTTCAATGCCTAATTCACGTGCCCGATGCAACAGATAATAAGGGTCCACGCCGATGCAGTGGCCGCCAACCAGTCCCGGGTATAACTTGACGAAATTCCATTTCGTGCCGGCCGCTTCAATCACCTCCTTGGTGTCAATGCCCATGCGGTCAAAGATGATGGACAATTCATTCATCAGGGAAATGTTGATGTCGCGCTGGGTGTTTTCAATGACCTTGGCGGCCTCGGCCACTTTAATGCTGGATGCCGGAAAAACACCGGCCTCAATGATGTGGCCATAGACTTTGGCAATCTCGTCGCGGCTTTCATCGTCGCAACCGGAAACGATCTTTAAAATTTTAGTGAGGGTACGCACTTTTTCACCGGGAACGATACGCTCCGGAGAATAGCCAAGCTTGAAATCACGGCCCATTTTCAGGCCGGATTTTTCTTCCAGGATGGGCAGACAATCTTCTTCCGTGCAACCGGGATAAACGGTGGATTCGAAAACCACATAATCGCCGGCTTTCAACGCTTTGCCGACGGTTTCCGAAGCTTTTTTTAAAGGAGTCAGGTTAGGAACCCGGTGTTCGTCAATATCGGTCGGTACGGCAACGATGAAAAAATTCGCTTGCTTCAGATCTTCCGGGTTGGCGGTGAAGGTGATGCTGGTATTCTTGAAGGCATCAGGATCCAACTCTTTGGAAGGATCTTCACCCTGTTGCATCAATTTTATCCTTTTTTCATTGATGTCAAATCCGATGACGTCAAAATGGCGGGCAAATTCCAGGGCAATCGGGAGACCCACATAGCCTAATCCGACTACCGCAATTCGTTTTTCCTTATTGATCAGTTCCTGATACATGATTAAGTGCTTTTAAGGGAATAAACCGCATCAAAGACAGGTTCGAAGGGCTTCCACTCCGGCAAGTGAAAGGAAGAATTGTGCCAGAGAAACACATAATCACCTTGGTATTTGCACGTCATGTCCCACAACGACTCCACCAGATTGATGGCAGTTTCGGTCGTTAAATTTTTCTTGGTCAAATGGCGGTCCATCCAAAGTAAAGGAACTTCCCGGACAGGAACTGTGCTGCGTTGCCTATAGTCGAAAACAGGAAAAGCCGTGCAGCAACTGCACCGGAAACCCGGTTCTTCGGAATAAGCCATTGAACTGTCTTCTTCAATGCAAGCATCATGCCAATAGCTCCAGGTTTCGGGAACTGAAAAATTTAAATAATGAGTGCGGCCACTGGTGGGCTCGGACGGTAAGATCGACTGCAATTTTTTCCATTCGCGGCCAAAGACGGATGAATCCCTGGCCGCCTTGATCCCCGGATGGAATCCCAGGCGGTGGCCACGCTGGTGAATCTGGTTGATCCAGTCAAGGAGCAGTGGACTGGCCGGAGAATAATCTTCTTCGTCGCTACGGATGTAGAAGGTTGCTTTTGCTTGCCGTTGTTCGGCGGCGGTCAACAATCGCCCGATGGTGTGGTAAGGATTCCGGGTCAATTTGTCAAATTCGGTCCACATCCACTTGGTGAAGGTGAAATCCCGGCGGACCAGGACATCTCCGGCCATGGTGCGTAAGCGGTGGTACCAGGTTGGCCAGAGGGTGAGGTAATCGATGTCATGACTGGGCACAAACCGGACCGGGCGCGAAGAAGGGGGTGGGGTGTAACCAAGGGATTTTAAAACGTTAACAAAGAATGCCGCATATTCGTTGACCAGTGGCCGGTACTGAAGATCGAACCGGCAATTAATGGATGCGGCAAAAGGAAATCGACCGATCGAGTCCCGGGCAGGTTCGGCATTTTCTTCCCAGCGGGTGAGCATAAAAAACGCAGAGGCAACGACATCGGCACGACAAATAAAAACCCCCGAATCCGATGAAATTTCCGGCTGTCCGTACAAGGTGATCAGCTCACCTTCTTTGCTCCATGCGTTTTTGATACGGACCGGATTTTGTGGTAAATTTTTTCTCGTGTAAAGTTCATCCGGCTCTCCGTTGCGGTTGAAAAAATCATCGGCAAACCAGGCTTTTCCTCCGGCAAAACTCAGGGTGTATCCGGAATGATCCTCAGCCTTTTCATAAGTGATGGGAATGCCATTCAATTCACCCAGGAGATAGTCCCAGACGTATTTTTTTTCAGCAAAATAATCAGCATGCATGCGGATGTTGATCACAATCGAAACGGGTGGGAAGGCACGGGTTTTTCAGCAAAAGGATGGGCTTGCTCCGGGATGTATCCTGCCGGCGTCGCATTACGGATGGTGTAGACCATGTTGATGGCCTGCCGACAGGCATCCAGTCCAAAACCGCCTCCGGACAGGACATCTTCATAACTACGGGTATGTAATTCGGTAAAACCTTCACTGAATTCGAATTCCTGACCGTCAATCAATATGGACCGGTACGTCCTTTTACCGGCGGCTTTGATGTCTTCCGGCAACGTATCGTAATTGATGCTCAGAAACCAGCGGACCCTGGCTTTTTCAAATTCAAGGTATCCTGCTGCCCGGTCGTAGGCATGGATGTGCACGACATTTTCCTGCAATTCGCCAAAGAGCCAATGCAGCATGTCAAAAAAATGTACACCAATGTTGGTGGCGATACCACCGGATTTATTGACATCCCCTTTCCAGCTGGTGTAATACCAATAGCCCCGGGAGGTGATGTAGGTCAAATCGATCTGATGTTTTTCCCGGGATGGGTTGGCATCGATGTGCTTTTTCAGGTTGATGACACTTTCGTGCAGACGCAATTGGAGGATGTTGTAGATCCGTTTTCCGGTTTCTACTTCGATTTCCTGCAGGGCATCCAGGTTCCAGGGATTAAGGACCAAGGGCTTTTCACAGATAACGTCGGCGCCATGGCGAAGGCCAAAACGAATGTGCGCGTCGTGTAAATAATTTGGAGAACAGATACTCACGTAATCCACCTGGTGTCCCCGCCGCTTCAATTTCTCAACGTGGCGATCAAAACGTTCAAATTCAGTGAAGAAAGCAGCTTGTGGAAAATAGGAGTCGATGATTCCCACCGAATCGTTCGGGTCCAGGGCGGCAACCAGGTCGTTGCCCGTATCCTTGATGGCTTTCATGTGCCGGGGCGCAATGTATCCGGCTCCGCCGATCAATGCAAATGATTTCATATTCTTTGTAAGGCGTTAATTAGTAATTGCTTTGGGATTTTCCCATTCCCAATACCACAAACCTCATACCGGTTTTACTGTGCCGTTTTCAAGCACATACGTTTCTCCGGAACCCGGACAGGTCGTTTTGTTTCCATTTTCAAAATCCAGGCGATGACCATGGGCGCTCATCCAACCGATCTGACGCGCCGGATTGCCGACTAAAAGAGCATAATCGGGAACCGCTTTGGTAACGACGGCACCGGCACCAATGAAGGCGTAACTTCCGATGTCGTACCCGCAGACAATGGTTGCATTGGCTCCGATGGTTGCTCCTTTATTAACCCGGGTTTTGAGAAATTCTTCCTTGCGGTTTACGGCGCTGCGTGGGTTGATAACGTTCGTAAATACCATGGAAGGGCCGAGGAAAACATCATCGTCACAGATGACGCCGGTATAGATGGAGACATTATTCTGGACCTTGACATTATTTCCCAGCACCACATCGTTGGCAATCATGACGTTTTGACCGATCGAACATTTCTCACCGATGATGGTGTGCTCCATGATATGGGTATAATGCCAGATGCGGGTGTCTTTGCCGATGACCGCACCATGATCTACGATGGCGGTGGGATGGACGAAATAGCCGGTATGACCGGTAAGGGTATTCCTCCGATCAGGATTGGATTCGATCACCCGATCGCGAAGCAAGCGGGTTATTTGTTCCAATTCAGTTCTCAATTCCTGACAGGTGTGCCGGGGAATAATTTTTATTTCGTCAGACAGGTGAAGCAGGGTGGCTACTTCAAACGTGGCGGAATAGGCTTTCTGGTAATAGTCGTTGTGGTCATTGTCAGGGTAGGATCCGGCGCCTTCGGCAATGTTTGAAGCAATCGCAATGGAAGCATTTCTTAAAAAAGCTTTCAATCCGTAAGAAGATTCTTCCGGAAGATCCAGCGTGATTGCATAAATACGTTTATTGAATTCCATGGCTTTTTGCCACACATCCAATTTTTCAAAGTGATCGTTGTAACTCATCGATTGGTTCAAAATAGGTCGAGGAAATTTTTGCCGCCTGACACCCTGCAAAAGACAACGATGCCCTTAAAAGTAACCATTGACGGCATCGGCAATGTAGGAGACCATTTCTTCATCCATTTCGGTATGGATGGGCAGGGAGATCACCGATTTGCAGAGCTGGTCGGTGACCGGCAAATAGTCAACCAATCCGCGGAAGGGTGAAAAGGCATTTTGTTCATACAGTGGCACCGGATAGTAGATGGCGTGTGGTATCTGCTTTTCAGTCAGGTATTGATCAAGTCCATCCCGTTGACCATTGGCAACCTGCAAGGTGTATTGATGATAAACGTGATTGGTGTAAGGCGCTTCATAGGGTGTGATAAGCTGGTGATTATCCGCAAATTTCTGATGATACCACTGAGCGGCCTGGTAACGGGCATGTCCATATTCATCCAGATGGGCCAACTTGACTTGCAGGATTCCGGCTTGCAGGGCATCCAGGCGTGAATTTACGCCAATGATTTCATGGTAATAACGACGGCTTTGTCCATGGTTGGCAATCATCTTCAGTTTTTGTGCCAATTCCGCATCGCGGGTAAAAATGGCTCCTCCGTCTCCATAACATCCAAGATTTTTGGAAGGAAAGAAGGAAGTGCATCCAATGTGACCCATGGTTCCGGATTTCATAATCCGACCATCTGAGAAGGTGTAATCAGCTCCGATTGACTGGGCTGCGTCTTCAATGACCCACAAATCATGCCGGCGAGCCAATGCAAGGATCGGTTCCAAATCGCAATTCTGTCCGAAAAGGTGAACGGGCACAATGGCTTTGGTTTTTTCAGTGATGTGTGGCTCGATCAGCTCCGCAGTCACATTGAATGTCTGTGGATCCACGTCGATCATGATGGGTGTCAGTTTGAGCAGGGCAATGACTTCGGCGGTAGCTACGTAAGTGAAGGAAGGCACGATGACCTCGTCACCCGGCTGCAGACCGACGGCCATCAGCGCGATCTGTAACGCATCGGTTCCATTGGCACAGGGGATCACATAATCGCACGAAAGGTAGGTGGCCAGGGATGACGCAAATTGTTCGACTTTAGGTCCATTGATGAACTGGGTGGTGGTCAGGGTTTCCTGGATTTGCTCCTGGATTTCCCGGTGGATTTTCTCGTATTGAGCACTGAGATCCACCATATGCAGATTTTTCATTGTCCGATCAGTTGTTTGATGATTGTCGTTAAATTCACGGTCTTCCGATGCTTTCATAATGATAACCCATTTGTGCCAACTCCTCCGGATCGAACACATTGCGCCCATCGAAGATCACTTTGGACCGCATCAACGTTTCCATCCGGTCGAAATCGGGTGTCCGGAAAGCATTCCATTCCGTGACAACCACCAAAGCATCGGCATTTTCCAACGCCTGATAGGCGGATTCATTTAATGCAATCCGGTCGGCATAGCGGCGTCTCACATTTTCCATTGCTTCCGGATCGTAGGCCTGAATGCGAGCGCCTTTTTCCAGCAGCAAATCAATAATGGAAAGCGCCGGAGCTTCCCGGATATCGTCCGTATTGGGTTTGAATGCCAATCCCCACACGGCTATTGTCGCAGTAGCAATTTTTGAGCCAAAGTAGTTGATGATTTTTCCGGCAAATCGTTCGCGTTGGAGTTGGTTGACCTGCATCACGGCATTCAGGATCGCGAAGTGGTATCCGGAGGATTCGGATATTCTGGATAGCGCCTGCACATCTTTGGGGAAACAGCTTCCGCCATAGCCAACACCGGGAAAAAGAAAACGTTTTCCAATACGTGTATCCGTACCAATGCCGCGGCGGACCTGGTCCACATTGGCGCCAACCTGCTCACAAATGTTGGCAATTTCATTCATAAAGCTGATCCGGGTGGCCAGGTAAGCATTGGCCGCGTATTTGGTCATTTCTGCAGACCGGATATCCATAAAGAGGATGGGATTTCCTTGCCGAACAAACGGCTGGTATAAGGTATCCATACGTTTACGGGCGCGTTCGTTGTCGGTGCCGATCACTACCCGGTCCGGTTTCATAAAGTCATCGACCGCGGCTCCTTCGCGTAAGAATTCCGGGTTGGAAACAATATCAAACAATTCCGTGGACAATTTTTTACTCATTAGCGCCCTGATCTGATCGGCAGTGCCTACCGGTACCGTACTTTTATCCACAATGACTTTATAGGAATCAATGAAGGGGATCATTTCGTCGGCGACATGTAAAATGGCCGATAAGTCGGCGGCGCCGTCCGCACCGGGAGGTGTAGGCAGAGCTAGGAAAATAATGCTGCCGTGACGAATCCCTTCTTCGAGGCTGGTCGTAAACTGCAGGCGGCCTTGTTCGATGTTGCGATCGAAAAGCACATCCAGCCCCGGCTCGTAGATGGGTATTTCACCTTGTTTCATACGAGCGACCTTGGCGGCATCAACATCCACACAGAGCACCTGGTTGCCGGTCTCCGCGAAGCAGGTCCCGGTAACCAGACCGACGTATCCGGTGCCGATAACGGAAATGTTCATTTATGAGTTATGATTTATGATTTGGGATTTATGATTTGTTACTCCGATGAATGGAAGTTTTAATCGATGAAACAATGATCGACGTAAGTTCATTGGTTTCCTTTTTGATCTTGCCGATTGAATCATTTTCGAATAGTCGTTCGGTTACTTCCATCCAATACATGGTTTCATCAATTTCTTCAGCGACAACTTTCAATTTATAGATGAAATCAGCCGTTGATTTTGCACGACAAGCAGCCCGGTAATTTGCACCTGCTGACATGGAGGAGCGGATAATTTGTTTCCTGATCACCTCAAACTCAAATTCTTGTGGAACGAGTTTGAATAATTGAATAATGTCCAGACTAAGATTTATAAACCGTTCAGAAAGAGTGTTTTTATCCATAGTGGGGATGTCTAATAATTCCTAAATCCTAAATCCTAAATCGTAAATCAAAAATCTTAAATCGTAAATCAGAACAGGCTCCGCCCATCATAAGTCGCAACCTTATGCCCGAGTGGTGGGTCAATCCGGTCCCCGTCCCCTGGTCAGACCAGGCGGTAACGGGGTAGTGGGCGGATGTGGGCCGGGTCAACTTCCAGCCGCAACGCAATGCCGATGTGCTCGAGTTCGATGAGCATACCTTGTTTGCCGAGGGTCCTGATAATGCGACCTTTCAGTCCGGTCAGTTGACCTTGTATGATTTCAACCCAATCGCCGGTGTCGTAGTGAGTCTGTACCAATTCCAACGGATACAACTCACCGGTGATTTGTTTCAACAAATCAATTTCGTGGTCCGGTATCCGGGCTTTTTCTTTCGCCTGGCGGACATAACCCATCACATGGGGTGCCTGTAAGGCAAGGGCGTGTTGATTGGGATAAATGCGGACAAAAACATAACAACCGATGAGAGGAATCTCGTAGTGTTTGATCTTACGGGTATATCGTTTGGTTCTGCGCAGGAGGGGCACGTAGGCGTCGATGCCCTGTGCACTCAGCTGCTTTTGCACCTGTTTTTCACTTTTAAAACGGACGTAGAGGGCGTACCAGGACTTGGTATCCGGCTGTGCAGATGGTTGGTATGACTCCAGGGTGTTATTCATGTGACCACAATAATAAGGGTTCCGGAGTAAATGCTTCCCAATTCGGCAGCAAGGTTTCTTCCGATTGAAAAATGACGTAGCGCACTTTGCGATGGATCAATTTCTCCACTCGTTCAATCAGTTGGATCAGAAAGGATTTGTTGATGTCACCGATCAGGATCAGATCAATGATGGGTCCATCCAATCCCCGTGAAAAGGTACCGGTGAGGTAAACTTTTTGGATGTTTCCCAGCCGGTCGGTGATGGAATGAATCAACTGATCAAGGCCCAGGTGCTTCAACAGGATGTTGTGGATTTCATGAAAGAGCGGATGATTGTTGTTGGCCCGGAACCATTTTTTGTTGCCTTCGGTGAAGGAGGTTAGCAGGCCGGCCTGCTCGAAACGGTTGAGTTCGATCCGGATGGCATTGGACGATTCGCCAAATTCCTGTTCGAGGCCACGCAGATAGGAGATGGTGTTGCTGTTCAAGAAGAACTTAAGCAGCAATTTTATCCGCGTTTTTGATGAAATAAGGGCCTCGATCATAACAATGAGTAACAATATTACTCAATCTCTGCTAAAAATCCAACTTTAGGCCGCCATGGCATCCCGGTAAATTTTTCGGGAGATAAAAAAGCCGCAGGATAAAAAACCGCCCAGCAGACCACCGATGAGGATGGCTTTAAGCAGGGACTTCGGGGATGGTAAAATGGGGAACTGGGGTTCATCGATGGTTTGGAAAAAGGGTGTCTGGGACTGCAGGGCAAAACTGGCCGTTTCCAGGTTTTTGATGACTTCCCCGTACATAATGGTTAGCAGGCTGACCTGGCGCTGATATTGATCGCGCTGGACCACATCGGTAGACAGGTAAAGATTGCGATGGGAGTCGTCAAACCGGGCCAGTCGGCTTTCGGCGTTGGCCAGGGCTGTTTTGAGCGAATCGGATTTTATACGAAGGGTTTTTATTGCTTCCTGTTGGGGTTCAATCGACTTTTCAATGTAATAAGTACTGAGAATGTCGTAAATCCTGGTGACCATACCGATCGCCAATTCGGGATTCAACGCGGTGATATTAAGATTCAGGATGGCCGTTTCTTCCCCGTAGCCGTTGCTCATCAAAGGATCATTGTTTTTTTTCTCATTCCCCACCACCTGAATATAAATCGAATTCAGAGCTATGCGGCCGGTGTTGTCCAGACTTTGTTCGTTGCCGGTAGTAAAAAAATAATCAGGAAGCCTGGGGTCCTTAGCGTCTTCCCAACGGTCGTGAAAATCGTAGATCCGGATGAGATGATTGGCAATCAGATCAGATTTACCATCCACGGAGATTGAATCGAGTAGAACAGGATAGATGATGCGTCTAGAACGGGATAACTCCAGGATCCGGTCCAGATTGTACTCGCTTTTTCCACCCGATGACAGTCCGAACTGACCCAGCACACTGGCAATACCTCCCATATTAGATCCTTCATCTTCATTGACCATGAAAGTGAGTTTGGCGGGAAATTGTGAAGGAGTAAGGTAGGTACGCAGGGCGGATAGCGACGCCAGCAAAAAGGAGAAAGCAATAATGTACCATTTATTGGACCACAGCAATCGCCAGAATTCCTGAATCTTGAGGATCAGGTCTTTCAGGGTAATTTCATCGTCCTGAATGTAGACCGGCTGTTGCTGTTCTGTCATCAAAAACCTGCTTTTAATTAATGCGTTGGAGCAATAGGATGAGTGTCAGCAAGGAGGTGGCCTGAGCCAGGCTGTCGGACAGCACTTTGCCCCAATCGACTTTACTGTTTCCGGAGGGTTCATCCGGAGATTTGAGCGGTTCCGGCGGCTTTGCGGCAACCCGGATGGTGGATCCTTCTTTGACCTTGGGGTAAATTTTGAACAGACCCAGATTGGTGGTTTTTTTCAACTCCCCGTTGGCCAGGCGTACCGAGATGGATTTACGTTCTCCATTTTCACTAACACCGGCAGCATAATTGTCAATGTACCATTTGGCGCTGTGGCTTCCCTGATAAGCCGTATGAAAGCGGCTACCGTCGATCATTTGTTCGGGATACAATTCCCGGGCTTTGGTAGCGCCTTCAATGGTAACCAGGTCTTTGGTCTTGGGTATGGTAATGCGGTCTCCGGCTTTCAGGACAATGTTAAAATTGGAATTAGGATTAGCCAGCGCCTCATCTAAGCGAGTGACTATATGACCGGTGCTTTCAAAAGTGCGGAAAAAATCCATCCCTTTAGGGAATGCTTCGGGAGTAAGTCCTCCGGCACGGGCAATAACATCGGCCAGACGTTCATTGTCTTTGATCAATGCATAAGTGCCGGGAAACTGTACTTCGCCTTCGATGGTGATGTTCTGCTGGAATTCAAATTGGGGCACGTTGCGGACAAAGATCTGATCGAAGGGCTCAAGGTGTAAACTGGATTCCTGGCCGGAAATGATCCGGTAGGCGGAATCCACCTGAACCGTTGCGATGACTGTACGGGTGGGTTGATTTGCTTCGATCAATACCCGTGAAATTTCAATTCGATTGGAAGCTCCGGAGAGGGTCAATCCTCCAGCCTGGAGCAGCACATCGGTAAGGGTCAGGGAGGGGTCGTAAGCGTATTCCCCGGGATTGCGCACGGCGCCGGCCACTTTTACATTGGCTCCTTCCCGGAAATAATCCGTGGAAAACACCCGCAGCTGGTCATTAGGCTGTAAGGCGAGATTTTGGCTGGATCCTGGATTCTGAACGGCTTCCTGTACATTCAGGCGAATGTATTCAATATGGTTTTCGTCACCCGGCGCTTTACGGTAAAGGTATGCAATGGAGGAAGCATTTTGTGTGAGGCCACCGGCCAGGGTTATCAGGTCATTTACCTGGAGACCACTGGCCGCATTGTACGGATAGGAGCGGGGATCGCGTACGGCGCCGGAGATCGATATTTCACCGGCATCGACGTAAGTCCGTTGTGAGAGGACCATCAACTGATCTCCCGGTTCGATGGGTACATTTCCCGTTCCGTTGGCCAACACCTCCGTGAGGTTAATCAGCCGGTAACGCATGCTGCCATCGACGTTCTTTTTTAATAAATAGGCGATGTCCCGGCGGGCCGCCCGGGACAGACGACCGCGGGCTAACAGATCACTGATCCGCAGGCCCGATTCAAAGGCATAATCGCCGGGAAAATCTACCGCACCCTGGATCGAAACCACATTTTCCGCTGAAGTGGGTATCGCAGGAATATCAATGACATCGCCGGCATTCAGCGTAAAATCCTGTCCCTGACTTTGCAATTCCCGCAGATTTACATCAATCAGGGTTACGTCATCCTGGATGTAACGGCGGA
>JAGQXC010000366.1 GCA_020436785.1 Saprospiraceae bacterium
GGTAAGCTTCCAGATAGATGGGAAAATGCCAGAACAGCGGTCTTGCCGGCAGGGGTTGTTGATCTTTCAATAGATGGTACAATGAGAGCCCATCGGTCGCGCTGGTGGCATCGATCCCTGTGAAATCGAGAATGGTCGAAAAGAGATCCAATTGACTGACCGGTATATCCATGGATTGATTCGATGGAATATGCCCTGGCCAGGAAAACAACAACGGAACACGGACTCCGCCTTCGTAATAACTTCCCTTGCCGGCGCGAAGCGGGTGTTGGCGGGACAAGTACGAGATACCGCCGTTGTCGGAAGAAAATATTACCAGGGTATTGGCCCGTAAAGCCAGGCTGTCGATAACCTGTATTAAACGGCCGATGTTCCAATCCAGCCGGGTCACCAGGGCCGCATAATCCGCATTCGTTCCCTGGCCATCGACCGGTGGCTTGTCCCGGTAATGGTTCACCAGCTCCGCCTTGCCTTGCAAGGGCGTGTGGATGGCAAAATAGGGTAAATACAGAAAAAACGGTTGTGGATGATCCTGGCATAAATAGCGGATGGCTTCCTTGGTCAGCCGGTCGGTCAGGTACTCACCGGGTGGACCATCCGGCAAAGCAGGATTCAGATATGGGCTGAAGTAACTTTTGGGGTGTCCCGCGGAAGTCCCGGCAATGTTCAGGTCAAATCCCTGGGTCGTTGGATCCTGGCCAATGTGCCACTTGCCAATGGAACAGGTTCGATAACCCGCATGCTGTAACTTTTCAGCGATCGTGACAAAACTATCGTTTAGGATCATGGTATTCCGGGCGGGGATCAATCGCCTGGTCCGGGCATCCCCTCGTTCAGCCGGGCTGACCGTGTAGATCCCGTGGCGAGGGGTATTTAGTCCGGTCAGAAGACAAGCCCGGCTGGGAGCACAATTGGCAGCGCCGGCATATGCCTGCGTGAACCAGGTGCTTTGTCGGCTAAAGGCATCCAGACAGGGTGTCTCGTAATAGTTCGAACCCATGAATCCCAGATCTTTCCACCCCAGATCATCAGCCAGGATCAGAACTACATTAGGCGGCTGTTTTACCTCCTTTTGGCGACACCCGGCTGGTACTATGAACAGCCAAGCAAACAGAAATAGCCAGGCAAGGAAAGCAGCCCGGTAACGGGAAAATTCAAAATAAATCATTAATAAAAATAAACGTGTGCAGCAGAAAATTACGCATTGAGAGTTGCCTCCCGGCCAGATTTCGATTAATTTGACTAGCTAGAACACAAAATTTGTCCAGCCAGCACCACGTAAAATTGTTTTTCTTCCTGCTGATCCTCGGGTTGGGAGGGTCACGGTCTGTTGTGGCTCAAAGTGACCTGCTCCATATCAATGATTTCGTTCTTTCCGGAGCCACCAAACGAATCGGCGACCGGTGCTTTCGGCTGACCGAAGCGATTGACTGGACTTCCGGATCCATCTGGTACAGATCCCCCATTCGATTGGATGCCTCTTTCACGATGGAACTAAACCTGATGCTCGGATGCGATGACCGAACCGGTGCCGATGGCATGGTGTTCGCCTTCTCGCCCTACAGCCAGGTCACCGGACACCGGGGCGAAGGGATGGGATTTTCGGGATTGTATCCATCGCTGGGCATCGAAATCGACACCTGGCAAAACGAACATCTTTCGGACCCGCCGGAAGATCATGTAGCCATACTCCAGCATGGTTATGTCGACCACCTGTTCAATCTGGAGGGCCCGGTGGTGATTAAGAATGTGGAAGATTGCTTACTGCACGCTTTCACCATCCATTGGGATGAACCAAGTCATACCCTAAGCATGATGCTGGATGGACGAAAGGTGATTTCTTACCAGGGGGATCTGGTGAATCAGATTTTTGATGGAAATCCATTGGTCTACTGGGGCGTGACGGCTGCGACCGGTCAGTACAATAACCGGCAGGAGATCTGCTTTGAGAAACTGGATTTCACTCTCCCAATCCTGGAATCACGTTACAATGCCGTTGAAATCGGTGATTTTTTGACGGGTAAGACAATGACCCTGGCCAAAGTAACTTTCCCCAGTGGGAGTACACGCCTGGACAAAGAATCGGAGCCGGAGCTTTATAAATTACTCCAACTGATGCAGACTTATCCTGGTCATAAGCTGATCATCCAGGGGCATACGGATGACCAGGGACCGGCAGAAGCCAACCGGAATATTTCCCGGCAAAGAGCCCAATCGATTGCCGATTTTCTGATCAGCCATGGCATTGACCGCCGCCGGATTGAAGTTCAGGGTTTGGGGGAAGAATTTCCGGAGTTTTCGAATCAAACGGCAACCGGCCGGCTAAAAAACAGGCGGATCACGGTACAACTGTATAAACCCAGGGCCTAGTCAAATTTCATTCCCCTTCAAAATTCAACCTTCAACCCTCAACATACCTATTTGATCCACACGGTCTTAATATTCACAAACTCTTTGATGCCATGGTGGGAAAGTTCGCGGCCATAACCACTGTGGTTGATGCCGCCGAATGGAAGCCGCGGATCCGATTTGACCAAACCATTGACAAAACAACTTCCGGACTGGAAGTGGTGTTCGGCCAGCGTTTTGCCCCGCTGTAGATCCCTGGTAAATAGGGCCGCTCCCAAACCGAAGTCCGAATCATTGGCCAAAGAGAGTGCATGCTCTTCATTTTCAGCGCGGATCATTGGCGCTACAGGGCCGAATAATTCTTCATTGAAGGCCGGCATTTCCGGCGTAACTTCTGCCAGTACGGTAGGAGGATAATAAGCACCCTCCCCTTCCGGTATGCTTCCACCCAACAAAATTTTTGCTCCCATAGCGACCGATCGCACCACCTGGTTGTGAAGTTCATCACGCAGATCCCGCCTCGCCATTGGGCCAATACCGGTATCTTCTTCCTGAGGATCGCCTACCTTAATTTGCTTCATCCGCTCAATAAACCGAGCGGTAAATGCATCGTAAATTTCGGGAACCAGAATAAATCGCTTGGCAGCAATACAGGACTGTCCGGCATTAATCAACCGGCTCTTAACGCATGTTTCCACAGCCAGCTCAACATCAGCATCCGCCAGGATTACATAGGGATCGCTTCCTCCCAGTTCCAAAACACATTTCTTCAGGTAACTACCAGCCGTGCCTGCAACGGAGCGACCAGCAGCTTCGCTTCCGGTCAGGGTAACGGCTTTGACCGCAGGGTGGGCAATGACCTCTTTCACCCGATCGGAAGAGATCAGCAATGTCTTGAATACCTGGTGGGGGAAACCGGCTCTGACGATCAGGGATTCAATGGCAAGGGCACAGCCACTGACATTGCTGGCGTGCTTCAACAACGCTGTATTGCCAGCCATCAGGGCAGGGGCTGCAAATCGGAACACCTGCCAGAAAGGAAAATTCCAGGGCATTACGGCCAGAATCACCCCCAACGGCTCGTAAGCCACATAGCTTTCGGATGCATCGGTGGTGACTTTTTCAGGTTTGAGAAATTCGGCGGCATGTTTTGCATAATAATCACAAACCCAGGCGCATTTATCCACCTCGGCCAGTGCTTCGCCGATCACCTTGCCCATTTCATCAGTCATCAATTGAGCGAGCGATGAACGCTGGGTCCGGAGCTCTTCTGCCAGGTTGAACATCCATTTCGTTCGCTGTTCCCAGGAGGTATGCCGGTAATTCAACCAGCTCTGGTGTACTTCTTCGATGGGTCCCTGGATTTGGGTGGTCTTGGAGTAGGTACGGATGGTTTTACCAGTTGCCGGGTTGATGGATTCAAACATATTATTAACGCTTTCATTTCCTGCAAGGTACTTCATTCAGAACGGCTTTGCTCGCAGAAGGCATGTTCCGGAAATAAAAAAGCTCCGTCGAACGAACGGAGCAACATTTATCAAGCTAAACAGAAAAGTGAAGTGTCGTTAATTGTACAAGGCCGCAAACTGACAGGTTTCTCCCAGGCGGTGACGCGCCCGGGCCAGCCGCATTTTAACTGCAGAAATGGTCAGGTTGGTGCTGTTACTGATCTCTTTCAAGGATTTGGATTCCAGGTATTTCATCTGGAAAATATCCCGCATATTTCCCGGCAACCGGGTTGCGGCATCCAGCAATTGCTGATAATGCAGCTCAAGATCCTGAAGCTGCAACACCTCATCCGAATCTTTAGCCCGCATACCGGCAGTCACCACACTCACATCCTCCAGGGCAACACAACTGGCCGCTTTCAGATGATCCATGCACTCATTTTTCAATGAGCGGAAGATCCAATATTGAAAAAATTGATTGTCACGTAACTGACCGATTTTATCCATGGCATTCAGGAAAACATCCTGGGCAATGTCGAAGGCATCCTCCTTATGAGCCGTCAATTTCAGGCAATATTGAAATAATCTCGGAAAATAACGCTGGTACAATTCAGCTATGGCTGCCGGATTGCGATCCAGTTTGATCTGGCCGACCAGGTCGGCATCAGTCATTAATAAGGGGCGATAAACAGATGTTGATTCCATACCTCAAATGTAGAGGTGGTGGTGTCCAAATACACGAGTAGTAACGCGTAATTTGATCTGTGTAAAACCCGCATAATATCTACGAGATTTTCGTAGATCAACCATGTTCTTCGGATAACCCGGTCACGGTTATTGGTCCGGTTCGACCAGTCCGTGTTTCAGTGCATAACGCACCAGGCCGGCCGTATTCTTAACATCCAGTTTGTCTATGATGTTGGTTCGGTGGGTGTCGACGGTCCGGACACTAATGAAGAGCTTGTCGGCAATTTCCTGGTTGGAGTATTCTTCTGCGATCAGGCGTAGTACTTCCAATTCGCGTTTGGTGAGGGGAATCCGGTTGGTTTCCCGTTGTTGTTTGCCCCGTATGAGTTGATGGAGAATGGTCTGCGACACGTGCTGGGAATAATAGGTGTCGCCCTTGGCCACTGTACGGATTGCCTGGAGCAATTCCGTGGCGCCTGCTTCCTTCAATAAATACCCGGATGCTCCTGCTTCCAGCATCTTCAGGATGTACGTGGACTCATCGTGCATGGAAAGAACCAGTACCGGCATCTGCGGGCTTTGTTCCTTGACCCATTTGCAAATGGCTTCTCCGGGCATCCCCGGCATGTGAATATCCAGGATCAGTAAATCCGGTGAAACGGTGTGTAGCTGTTCGAGCACTTCCTTGCCCGAGGCAGCCTGAGCGACCACTATCATATCGTCTTCGCGGCTCAACAGGGAGACCAGTCCGTCTCTGAAGATTTTGTGATCGTCGGCAATAAATATCCGAATCATGTCAATCCGATTTCAATCAATGCAAAGACGCCTTTACCGGGTTGGGATTCCAAAACGAAAGTACCTTCCAGCGCCCGGGTGCGGTACCGGACATTGCGTAAACCGATCCCCGCACCGGTAGGGTCAAGTTGCTCCATACCAATGCCATCGTCCTCCACACTTAAGGTGAGGTTGGTGCCATCGGAGGACAATTGGACATGAATGTGGCGGGCACGGGCATGTTTGACGGCATTATGCAACAATTCCTGGGCGATGCGATAGACCCCCAATTCCCGGTTCTGTTCCATGCGGGATATGGATTTAGGGGCATAATAAGTGATTTCCAGTCCCGGACTTTCCATTCGTTCACACAGACCTTTTAATGCCGGACTCAGTCCAAAATCCATCAATGATCCCGGTATCAGCGCATGCGATACAGCCCGGATTTCTTTGGAGACGGTATGGATCAATTCGTTCAGTTCGGCTGCCTCCTGGCTATGAACGGGATTCTCCCTCCCCATACTCTGATCCACTTTCAACTGAATGGCCGACATTAAGGGACCAACGCCATCGTGCAACTCCCGGGCCAACCGAATCCTTTCCTGTTCCTGGCCTTCCACCATAGCTTCCACGTTTTTATGTTCCAACTGTTTCAGTTCGGTCACATCGGAAGTGATTACCAGGATACCATCCGACAGAGGCTTCCCCCAAATGTTAAGGTATTTGCCGGCTTCGGTGCGGGAAGCAAAAAGGCGGAAGGGTTTGAAGTTTTCCGGATTTTGTTTGTGAATCACTTTGAACAGTCCTTCGACGGCATGAAATAAAACCACATAGGTTTCTGCCAGGATGCTGGTATTGGGGCTTAATTGCAGGTGTTGAAAAATATGCTGGTTGTGCCACCGACTGGTCTTGTCAGCGTCCAGTAAAAGCAATCCAAAAGGCAACTGTTGAACGATTTGTTCATAAATGGTCGGTGTAGGATCCACTTCAGGTATGCTTTGACTCTAATTGATCAATTCTTCAATCCAGTAGCCTTTCTCTCCGGTCAATAAACAAAATCCATAACACATTAATTCGGCGTGATCGTCCACCTGATGTTTTTGATAGAGTTCAATGCGCACATCCTCGATGGAAACGGTTTTGTGTAAATCCGGAATATGGATCAATCCCTGCAACGGGACCATACGGAGGGTATAGCCGCGCTGCATCAAATCTCCAACCAACCGCTTACGCAAACTGGACAATTCCATGATATACATTGACCATTTTTGGTAGAGACTGGGGAAACGTGCCAGGTCACCTAAATTAATTATAATGCGGATTGAGTACCTTCAGGAAGGTCAGGCCGTAAAGTTCAAATTCGCCTTCGTACTTCTGCCGGTATGAGTCCTGCAGGTTTTGACGCTGTTCATCATCCATGGAAGTAAGTTCTTCCGGGTCGATTGAAATTTCCATGTCCCGCTCTGCCAACCGGTCACACAATTCTTCCCAAAATGCATCATCCTGAAAATTGGCCAAAAACTCAAAGGCTTCCGCCTGCAGGTCATCGGAAAGTGCCAGTGAGTCAGAACCTCGCTCCTGCGTGACAAAATCCATTCCTTCACGCCAGGCGGTTTTCATAAATAATTTTAACAGTTTATCCAGGGCAAGACCTTCGTCCTGGTCCAGCATTTCACCATTTTCATGAATCCACTTTGCCCAAAATAGCGTCTTTAACAAAATTCGATACTGGGCGTGCGACATCTTAGCCATGTTCTCTGAATTTAGTTATTCCAATTGATTCCATGGAATGATGCATTCATCATCCCTCATAAACCAGCTAGCTGAACCTGCAGGTAAGTTATACTTTTACATTAATTTTTCACATATATATTGAAAAAATTAATCTAAGCTTTTGTCACGCAGATGACTGGTCCGGCGCAGAGCGGGTGCCTGCTATCTGTAAGCCAGGGGAATGACCAACTTGAGGGCAGACCAGACCGCACTTACGGATGCCACTTTCACATCGACCAATTGATGCTGAAGAGCGAGATCCCGGATTACATCTTCCGTCACGTCGGAGTTCCAACCGGACGCTTTCTTGGGCCAGGAGACCCAAATCACACCATGAGGTAACAGCATTGATCTCAACCAGGGCAATTGTTGTAAAAGATGTTGTTGGTCCCGGGTAAAAAGATGAATGGCCTGTAGTGGAGGGTCGGGGGTCATGGAAAAGTGAACCCCATCCGGGATTTCCTGGAAAAAGGATTGGTAATTGTCCGGGGCATCCACCAGAAGGACATCCATCCCCGGTTTAAAGCCAAGTTTTTTAGCCAATGGCGTCCCTGAATACCCACCTGATTTATCCATTTGATCCAATTTTAAAGGGCGAACGATCCATTTCGACTATGGAAATCACCAGTTCGTCGTTTGAGATCGCTTTATTCCAATATCTACCAATAAATTTACGTTAACATTATGATAACTTATGGAGCAATGACTCGAACCATCCAATCCATCACAATCATCGGATTGTTAATAGTTGCTGTGGGGCTATCCGCTCAGGAAGGCATACAGCGTGTCAATAATGTTTACACGGTTGATGTGGAAGACCTGACCCAGTATGGAATTGACACGGGTTACCTGGTTCCAGCCGGCTTGTCGACCGGCATCCTGGCGCCGGATTTTGCAGCCGTGGACCAGAAGGGCCAGGAAGTACATTTGTCAGAAGTGTATCGTGATCATCAGGTGGTACTTGTTTTTTACCGGGGGCACTGGTGCAGCATCTGCAACAGCCAATTGCAAAAACTTTCCGATTCGCTGGATTTGCTGGAGGACAACGGTGTTAAAGTGATCGCCGTAACACCTGAATCGATGGCTGGTGTGGACATTATGTCCAAAGCGGTCAATGCGCACTTTTCGATCGTTTCGGATACGACGCACACCATCCTGGATGCCTATGGAGTTACCTTCCACGCCACCCCGGAATACACGCACCGGATCGAAGCCAGGGCGATCATTAAGCCTACCGAAGACTTGAGCGATCATCAGGCCATCCTGCCGGTACCTGCAACCTATCTGATCGATCGCGGTGGGGAGATCATCTTTGCACATTTTGATCCTAACTACCGCATCCGGGCAACCATAAAAGAAATTCTTACCTTTTTAAATTAGCAATGCACCGGTCTTCCCGCTAAATCCCGGAATTATGATAAAACTTTGCTGCTTCTGTTATTTTTGCAAGTTCATTAGCAATTTTGATCATGCAATCATTCAAAATTCCTTTTACCATCGCATTGGGCCTGGTCATTTTATTCATCTGGACTCAATGCAGTACCCCGTCGGAGGACTTATCCGTGGAGCCGTTCAATGTCATTGGAATGACGGTCATCACCAGCCTGAAGGGTGAACAAAACACCACCGATATCAGTATCCTCTGGGGACAGCTCTATGCCCAGAAAGTAATCCAAAAGATTCCCAACAAAATTGACGACGACATTTATATTGTCTATACCGACTATGCATCCAATCCGGATGACGGTTTCCGTGTCATTATGGGAGCTAAAGTAAGCAGCCTGGACAGCATCCCGAAGGGGCTGACAGGTCGCCGAATTCAGGGTGGTGCCTATAAACGATACGTTGCCCGGGGCGACATGCCGAAAGCCATTAATAATTTGTGGAGTGAGATCCGGTTGATGGATAGCAGTCACCTCCAGCGCAATTATGTCGCTGATTATGAAGTTTACGACCGGAAATCCATTAGTGATCCGGATGTCGGCGTCGAGCTGTACATCTCCGTGCGCAAACCGGTCAATAACTAAATAAAAAAGCCATCCGACATGTGCCGGATGGCTTACTTTAGTCCAGAAATTCTGGCCTTTTACATCTTATTCATCCACATCTCAATGGCTTTTTCATTGAGACGCACGTAGTCGGCGTTATTGGCTTCTTTGGCCAGTTCCATCGATCGCTTAGCCGAAGCGATGGCACCTTTGTAATCACCGTTTTCAGCTTGCAGCTGACTTTTCAGGCGCACGATCCAATACCGTTCGGGCCCCATCGATAGACATTTATTAACCCATTCCAGGGCTTGTTTGGCATCCTTGCCTTCACTAAAATAATAGCTTGCTGCTGCGTAATAATCGTTGGCGCTCGGACCGGCCATGGTGCGTTCAATGCTGGCCATCACTGCGGCGTCGGTCTTCAGTTCAACCGGGAATTTCACTTGCGTGTTTTCCCAACTGATCAACACATGGGCGCTTTCAGAACGGAGGTGATCAATGCCAATGGTCAACGATTCCACGGGAGTGGTCAACTTTTCACTATTGGCCATAAGTTTTACTTCGGGGGTCATCTCCATATACGCCATCCAGTTGGATGTGGTATAAGGATAGAGCATGATCTCCCACTCATCCATACCCGGCTTGGCCAGGATGGCGTAGGAACCTGCTTTCAATTCTTTCCCTCCAACCATGACATCACCGCTAAAGGTGATCTTGGTGGCTGAATTGGCTCCCAGTCGCCATACTTCACCGTAGGGCAACAGATCGCCAAAAATTTTGCGACCTTTCACACTGGGACGGGAATATTCAATATCAATGTTAATCAAACCCACGCTTTGGGTCAATTTACAGGAAGGGCTTGCTGCCGGGGTAGCTATTTGCGAGAATCCGCCGGTGACCAGCAAAAAAGATAATAAGAGTAAAAACGAAAGTCTTTTCATAATCAATGAATTTTTGAATAAGGCTCTAATTGCCCGTAAAAATAGTCGAATCCTGCCGTGCTGTGCCAACTTAACACAACCTTAACAACGGGTTGCATGAAAGGAAAATGGATGGATTTAACTACATTTATTGCCATCGGTAATTGCTTCAATTGATTAACCTAGTTCCTGGAATATGAAACGTCGTCAGTTTATTCGTCAAACCGCGTTGACCGCCATAGCTATCCCTTACATTCATCGCCATCTGACCCCCGATGAAGTGATACTGGGACACAATTCGCACCGCTATCAACTTGATCGTCACTGGGGAGACCTCAATCCATCCGTGATCCCGGTGAAGGATTGCCACGAGATGATCCAGGACAAACAAGGACGGATTTTCCTGCTGACCAATGAAACCAGGAACAATGTCATCATCTACGACAAAGACGGGGGATTGATCAAGACCTGGGGCACCACCTATCCGGGTGCTCATGGCCTGACATTATCCGAAGAAGGCGGTGAATCTTTTCTTTACATCTGTGACAATGCCCGTCATGAAGTGATCAAAACGACCCTGGACGGTAAGGAAATCATGGTCCTTCCCTATCCGGCCGAATCGGGTAAGTACGAAAGTGCGGACAAATACATTCCAACCGAAACCACCATTGCTCCCAATGGAGACATTTATGTGGCCGACGGCTATGGATCCCAATACATCATCCATTACGACAGCCAGGGCAACATAAAAAACATTTTTGGTGGACGGGGGCCAACGCCCGCCAATTTTGACAACGCCCACGGGATTACCCTGGATACCAGGTTCCCCGGTGAACCCACCTTACTGATCACGGCCAGACAGCAAAATAAGCTGAAGCGATTCTCCCTGGCCGGTGAGCTCATTAAGGAAATTCCTTTGCCCGGTGCGTACATATGCCGTCCCGTCATCCACGGAGATTATGTGTATTGCGCAACCTTGATCTCTCATCTGCCCTGGGACTCGGGATCCGGCTTCGTGACCATTTTAAATAAAGAGGATGAAGTGGTCAGTGTGCCGGGTGGTGCGGCTCCACACTATCTTCAGAATGGCACGCTGGACCCGCTCTATCAAACGGTCCAGGCTTTCAAACATCCTCATGATGTTTGCATCGATGAGGATGAAAACCTGTATGTGGCCCAATGGAACTCCGGACGGGTCTACCCGTATAAATTAACTCGTGTATGATCCGGTCCAGTTATTTATTACTGGTTTTTTTGCTGTCAAAGGCACTCATCGCTCAGGACCAGCCGACTTTTATTCCGGTATTTGAAAATGGAAACGGTCCATACGCCTGTTACCGGATTCCGGCTATCGTCCGGGCTCCTGACGGACAACTCGTGGCATTTTGTGAAGCCCGCCGGAGCGATTGCAACGATTTTGGCAAAGTAGACGTCGTTATGCGCCGGAGTGCCGATGGCGGTAAAACGTGGTCCAACATGAAGGTAGTTGCTGAAAACGGAGACCTGAAGGCCGGCAATCCGGCTCCGGTGTGGGATCTGCTGGATCCGCGCTTCCCCCACGGCCGGTTGTTTCTTTTTTACAATACCGCGAATGGAAGCGAAAATCAGGTCCGCGAGGGAAAGGCGGTCGCCGAGGTCTGGTTTCGAACCAGCATCGATAACGGAGATTCCTGGTCTGACCCGGTCAACATCACCCGTCAGGTTCATCGCATCCTGCAACCCGGTTTTAATGCGGATTATTTATTTACGGAAGATTGGCGGACCAATGCACTTACACCGGGTCATGCCATTCAATTGCTAACGAAGCCCTATCGTGGTCGCCTCTACATCGCGGCGAATCACTCCCAGGGGGCACCCCAGGACAGCTTTTTTGATTACCGGGCCTATGGTTTTTACAGCGACGATCATGGCGAAAGTTTTCGCATCGGCGCCACGGTGGAGGTCCCGGGTTCCAATGAATCCATTGCCAGTGAATGGCCGGACGGCCGCTTAATTCAAAACACACGACAACAAAGTGGTGTCAACCGTCAGCGATTGGTAAGTATCAGTTCCGATGGCGGAGCTCACTGGGATACCACCTATTACGATCGGTTTTTACCTTCCCCAATCTGTCAGGCTAGTACCTTATTATTCTACGATCATAAGAAGCCCTACCTGCTTTTCAGCAACCCTCAGTCTACCAGCCGTAGGGAACACCTGGTGCTGAAAGCCAGTCCTGACGCAGGAAAGACCTGGACCGAATCGAGGTTGGTTTGGGAAGGCGATGCAGCCTATTCGGACCTGGTCCAGGTAAATGGCGAACAAATTGGCCTGTTCTTCGAAAAGGGAAATCAGGGCGGTCTGTTTTTCACAGCAGTGACGTGGTCGTGGTTGCAGGACGCGCACAACTCTGGTCTTAGTGATTGGATAAAACCACAGCAAAAAGCAAACGCTGACCGGATCCGGCTGTCACCTCCCATCGTTTCTCCCCCTACACAACTGTTCAGCGATCGATTTTTTATGGAAATAAAATCCGGGATGCCGGGCAATGAATATTATTACACAGAAGATGGTAAGGAACCCGACCGGCAGTCCCAACGGTATTACCAGCCACTGGAGATAAAAGACACCAAGGTGCTGAAAATCCGCGCTTTTAATGATGCCTACCTGCCCAGTGAAACCATTACGCGTCAATACACAAAAATCCGTGAACTACCGGCACTGGGACATACCACGCTCGAAAACACCCCCGATGCGAAATATCCCGGCCATGGCGCTGAAACATTAACCGATCAGCAGTTCGGGAGCGATAATTTCGGCGATGGGTCCTGGCTGGGATTTGAAGGTGGTGACTGCGTTGTTACTTTATCCTACAGCCGCCCGGTGGTTGCCAATCAACTCGTGGTGAGCTGCCTCAGTGCACCCGGAAGCTGGATTATGCCTCCGGCTAAGATTGAAGTCTATACATCCAGCGATGGAAAACGGTTTGACTTTTGGGACGAAGCGATGCCCGGGCAAGCTGAAACCGGGGGGCGTATCATCACCCGGATCGATTTGTCCGGCCGGAGGGAAAGTTACCTGAAAGTTGTCATCAAAAATTTTGGAAAGTTGCCCGCAGATCACCCAGGCGCCGGAAATCCCGCCTGGTTGTTTGTCGATGAGGTGATGGTGAACTGACTGACGAAAGGAATTGCAATATTTGGAGCGGAAAAGCATCTCCACCTGCTCAAAACACGTATTCAATTTCCCATCCCATGAGTTGGATTTTTTACTTTTAGCACGTCTTGTAAACAGATTTGACAATTATCTTGCTTTGTCAATCGTATTGATCAACCATTTACGAGGAGTATTTCCACCTTTTGTTACATTTAATCAAAGGTTACGTCAATGTCCTGGCTTCAATTTTTAGGTCGCTTTCACCCTGTCATTTTACACCTGCCGATTGGTATTCTGATCGGGGCATTTGGATTGGAGTGGATCAATCGGAGAAGGCCCAAGTCCGGGCTGGATAGCGCCATTCAGCCCCTCCTGTTTTGGGGCATGGTTACGGCAGTTATCACGGCATTGTTAGGATTTTTCCTGCATTGGGAAGGTGGTTATGAGGCCCGGATGCTTAATCTGCATAAATATTTGGGGATCGGTACGGCAGCCCTTTCGTGCGTAATTTATTTCCAAAAAAAGACTGGTTTTTTAAAGCCCTGGTATTTCCCCATGTTCGGTCTAACCATAATTACCTTGTTGCTCGCCGGCCATTTTGGAGGTTCGCTTACCCATGGCAGTGCTTACCTCACGGACCGGATCCCACCTGGGATGCGTAACATGCTCGGGATGCCTGAAGCTACCGACCTTACCCAGGAGGCCGTCGAAATTGATTCGGAGACTCTGGTTTTTCAGGATCTGATTCAACCAATATTCCGCCGGAAATGCACCAGTTGCCACAATCCGGAGAAAGCCAAGGGCGAGCTGCTCCTGCACAATCAGGAAGGTGTGGAAAAAGGAGGAAAAGATGGCCCTTTGTTCGTCGCCGGTGATCCTGAAAGCTCGTTGCTGATTAAACGGATTCACCTTCCACTTGACAATGAGGACCATATGCCTCCGGATGGAAAAACCCAACTGACTGATGATGAATTGACCCTTATCGAGTGGTGGATTTCAGTCCACCAGGGATTCACCGACCGGGTTGCCGATGTTAAAATAACGGACCCCGTTCAGGCGATTTTTGACAAATCCAGGAAAATAGAGAATCCGGTATTTGCCATGGACCTCAAAGATCCGGGCGAAAAAAGGTTGGTTTCATTACGGGATCAGGGTGTTAAGGTCATGCGGCTGGCGGCCGAAAATCCACTCCTGGAAATCAATATGAGTTATCGAAGCGACTTGCCGGATAACTTCCTCAGGCAATTGGATCCGGTGGCCGACCAGATCGCCTACCTCAATCTGGGCAAGACCAATGTTGGAGATGAAATGTTGTCAAATCTCAGTCGATTTAAACACCTGGTCCGGCTTTATCTGGATCGCAGTGCCATTACCGATGTTGGCCTCCAATACGTGAACGGGCTCCCTTATCTGGAATACCTTAATCTGTACGGTTCAGCCATAACCGATGATGGGTTGTCACAACTGGACAATCTTCCTGAATTGAAAGAGATCTACCTTTGGCAGACCAAAGTGACCGATGAAGGCATCAAAGAATTGACCACAAGGTATCCACAGTTAATGGTCAGCACCGGGCTGTCGGCGACGGAGATTGGGTCCGTCATTGCTTTGCAGCCTCCGGTCATCCAGGTGGACGAAACCCTGTTCACCGATTCAGTCCTGGTCCGTTTGATCCTGAATATGGATGAGGTAAATATGTATTACACCCTCGACGGCACCGATCCGGATTCCACTTCGCTTCGCTATTCCGGACCATTCTACGTGAAAAGGACCGCGGAGGTCAAAGCTTTTGCGGCAAAAGAAGGCTGGAAGCCAAGTCCGGTGGATTCCAAACAGCTCATCCGATCCAAATACCGGCCCAAACAGGTCACCCTGGATAAGTCTCCCAATCAAAAATATCAGGCGCAAGGGCCGGGAACTTTGATCGATTTCAACAAAGGAACCAATCAGTTTGGTGACGGGAAATGGCTTGGTTTTGAGAAACAGGATGTCACTGCAACCCTGGATATGGGTGCATCCATTCCCATCTCGACCGTCACGGTAGGCTGTCTGGAAAATGCATCGTCATGGATCTACTTCCCAAGAGGCATTCAGGTTATGGTTTCAGTGGACGGGAAACAGTTTAAACCGGCGGGAAAGGCGAGTTTCCCGGAAGCAACCCAAGCCAACGCTCCGGCCACTAAAAATTTCACCGTTACCTTTCCTCAGCAGCAAGCCCGGTACATCCGGGTGGTAGCTATCGGCCAGAAAACCAATCCGCGCTGGCATCCAAATCCCGGAGAGCCTTGCTGGCTTTTCATGGACGAGATTCTGGTGGATTGAGCGAAACTTTGAGCGCAAGGTTTGAATTGTTCAGAATCCGGATTAAAGGAATCAGCCCCTATTGACCAGCCGAAGCACCTGAAATCATAATCTTGCCACCCACCTCATTCAAGTACCACCTTAATCGATGGTCAGCCATCCGTATTGTTCCAATTCTTCTTTTAGCAGCTTTGCGTAAGCAGCATAACCTTCTGGCAACAAATGAATGCCATCCGAGCTGAATCTCGTTCCCGGTAATTGGCCGTTGGAATCCAAAAGCTGAAATGCCAAAGGCGTATACCTGACTCCTGCGGGGAAGGGATATTCGGCCAGCCGGTGGTGAATGTTCTCAAAAATTAGGCGGTTCTCACTGGCAGGATTTTTCGTAGGTAAGGGGCCGACCACCAGGACACGAACGGCCGTGTCTTTAGCCCGGATATCCTCAACAATCCCCAGTATGCCGGTGAATATTTCGGCACCGTCATCCCAGGGGATGTTATTTACTCCGATGGTGATCACTACCACTTTGGGATGAAGCGTTTGCCAGTTCCCTTCCCGGATGCGCCAGCGCACATGCTGCGTGCGATCACCGGAAATTCCAAAATTGTACCATCGGCAGCCGGCAAAGGCCTCCGTGAATGCCGGTTCTCCCGGACGGTAAGCTACCGAACGGCCGGGACCGCCAATGGATTGGGTGATGGAATTGCCAAAAAGTAAAAGATCAACCGAATCAAACCCGGATCTCAATCCGTTCATTTCAGTAAAGAGGCTATGCCATTCCATTCCCGGGGACCAACCGGCAGCGGACCGGTACTCATTACCCGGCGCGGACAGATTGGCCCAATTGATCTTACGGCCTACGCATCGCTGGACAAAATCCACGATCGGCGTCGGGTCAGGCAGGCTATGGGGATGGTGATCCACACCTGGTTTGTGAATGACCCGGATCGTACCACCCAGCGCCCGGATTCTGGTTGCAAACAGATTGGTATTTTCATCGACCGGCACCACCTGATCCGCATCGCCAACCACGTGTAAGAGTGGTTTATTCAAAGCAACAATGCGATCCACCAAATCCAGAGGATTACCTCTAAACTGGTCCGCTGAAGCCTCGTCAGTCAAAGAAAAGTCATTCCGGAATATTTCCCAATCTCTGGCGCTTCCGGGGCTGGCCCCACGACCTCCCGGCCAGCTCTTCATGTCCAATACGGGTGCATCGGCATAAATTCCTGCGACAGACTCCGGCCGGTGCAACGCCCACCGGTACGCGTACATTCCTCCCCGTGAAAACCCTTCCAGCACTCCCGACTCAGCCATGCCCGCCTTCCTAAGAAAATCATAGAATTGATCCCACAAAGCCATGTTTTGATCGTTGCCATACCATTCGGCAGCATCACAATAGACGACATACCAACCCCGCTCGAGAAGCGCGATCTCAGTTTGTGGTTCGTGACCCCAAAAACGCATCCGCCAGATCCAGGGATGGCCTGGCTGTGCATGTCGGGGAAAAATGACCCGCCAGGCCCGCCCCGACAGGTTGCCTTTATATCCCTGGTAACCGTGGTAGGTGAAAGTTTCCGGAGATAATTGATCAATGACCGGAAGATGAACGGACATTTCCCGGTCTTGTAACAATGAGGTATAAATCCTGCGAGCGATCGCGCCGGCCGCAATGGACGACATATTGACGCCATCCTGAAAAAATTCTGGATGGGTGATAAAAATCAGCTCCAAATCGATGGTTTCCCAATCATTTTGTAATGCCATTCGCTCCAAATAGGGCCGTTGTGCTTTTTCCCAACGGTCATCCAGGTCTTGCAGGGTAGTATCCTTCACCCTGGGAGGATAGACCAGCACCATACGGGCATGGGCCGAAATATTCAATAACCTTCCCAGGTCGCCACGTAATCTCGTGCGCCATGACAGCGTATCCAGGCTTACCCCTTGCAATTCTGCCATCCAATCCGCGAAATAATAAATGACCGAAAAAGGATTCTTTTCCTTTCCCACCGAAGATCCCGAAGAACCGGACTCAATGGCAAACCGGCTTCCGGACAAAGCCTGCAATTGAACGGTTAAAGCATTGGCGGCGGGATTGGTCATTGCCGTGCCTTCGTGCCAATGGCCACCATCCAGGAGAACCCGGAGTGGTTCAGCCTTAATCCAATGGCCGGAAATCAGTAATATTCCGCATACGATGAGACCGTTTCTACGCATATTTATTTTTCATGTATTGCACCGAGGCACCGATTAAATCCGCCAGAATATGGAGGTCTATGTCTTCCAGCTTATTAATGTAAAGGCAGGATTTCCCGGTTTTATATTTGCCCAACCGGCTCATCAGCTCATCATAGCGGGAAAATCCCGGCATAATGTAAACCACCAGGTTTTGCTTGCGAGGTGAAAAACCAGTGATCATCCAGTCTCCCTCTTGTCCGCTGGCGTACTTGAATCGATACTTGCCAAAGCCGACGATACTGGGCCCCCAGAGTATTGCCGGTTCGCCGGTGATTTTTTCAAAAATTTCCAGCAATTCCAGGCTATCCTTCCGCTTGGATTCCGGTTCAACAGATTCCAGAAATTCACGGACGTTTCCATCATGCGGGGTGGTTTTTAATTCTTTAGCTGCCATGTTTGGTTCGTTCAGTTAGCTATGGGCATTGAATTTAGTAATTTGATCCCGATCTGCGAAAGCCATGCTGCGAGTAAGCTTCCTTGCTGTATATTAGCGGCTTTTGATTGCTAAGTGTGGCACATGAACAAGCATAAATATCGCTATTTATTAATCGACGCAGACCACACCATCTATGACTTTGACCGAAGTCAGGCAGAGGCGCTGGAACGTACCTTTGCGGCGTTTGAACAATCCTTCCGGCCAGAATGGCATAGCATCTACACGAAGTACAATCTTGCCGCCTGGGACGCACATGAAAGAGGCATCCTCACCCGGGAGGAGATCCGGACGGTGCGATTTACCCAGTTGGCTAAGGAAGTGGGGATAGAATTGGATGCCGAAGCCTACCACGAAAGATATGTCGAAAATTTGTCACAGATCGTTCACTACCTGGACACCGCCGAAGACACCCTGCATGTGCTGGCCCAACATTTCGGATTGGCGTTAATCACCAACGGATTGCCCAATGTTCAGCGGCCGCGACTGGCGCGTTCCAGCATTACACCCTTGTTTAAAGCCATTGTCATCTCCGGCGAAATCCACCGTACCAAACCGGATCCTGACTTCTTTGCACACACGGTTGAAGCGTTGGGAGGCCCGGCTCCGGACGAATGCCTGGTCATAGGAGACAACCTTTTCGCGGACATCGGTGGAGGGCAGCAGGCGGGCATGCATACCTGCTGGTTTAATCCCACCGGTAAACCGAATCAGGAACCGGGTGTCCAACCAACTTACTCCGTCCGTACTTGGATGGATATAAGGCAGATGTTGCTGGATTAAACCGGCGCTTAGCCGGCTCAGACAGCAAAATGAATCGGTTTTCAACCGGACAAATTAC
>JAGQXC010000367.1 GCA_020436785.1 Saprospiraceae bacterium
GGTCGGGAAGCCATGGATCGGCAGGATTACCGGGCCGCCCTGGATTATTACCAGGCTCAAACCGATACCCAGGCAACGACTTTATATCAACTGGCTTTTTGTCAATATAAATTGGGCCGGTGGAAGGATGCCAAAGCCAATTACGAACGGGTCATCCGTCAGGATACGGCGATGGTGCCTGCATTACTTCAATTGGGCAGTCTGTATGAACAGGAATGGAATTATCCCAAGGCTTTTCTGCAGTATCGACGGCTGGTGGCGCTGGATCCCGAAAATCCCACCTATCAAAAATTATGCGGCCAGGTGGCGGAAAAGGCCGGTATCGTCCGCGATGCCTTTCAATATTATGCCCGGGCCCGCACACTCAATCCGGATGACATTGATGTGTTGCTTAGCCTGGGCACCCTTTTTATGAACAACGAGCAGGTCCCGGAAGCCGATAGTTTGTACGGCCTGGCCTACCTGCTCGATTCCACCAATCTGCAAGTGCTCCTCCAACGGGCCCGGTCCAAATACGCATTGCGTGAATATCCTGTGGTGGTCCAATTGCTGGAGCGATCCCGGGGACGCCTCGATCTCAATCCCTACTATCAAAAGATGTTTGGCTATGCATACCTGCAGATCGATTCGATCGACAAAGCCATCCACATCCTGGAGAACTTGCTGGAAAAGGACGACACTGAATACACCCATTACTATCTTGGCATGGCCTACACGGCAAAAGAAATCCCCGAAAAAGCGATTTTCCACCTCGAACAAGCGGTAAATAAATCCATTTCACCCAATATCGGACTTTACTATGCCCAGCTGGGACTATTGTGCAAACAGGAAAATAACCTAAAGGATGCCATCCGTTATTACGATGAAGCATACACCTACTCCGGGGTGCCAAAATATTTGTTTTTAAAAGCCCAGGTTTGCGATCAATACTATAAAGACAAGTCGATTGCCCTGAGTCATTACCAGAAATACCTGGCCACTGCCGACCACAATGTAGAGTACACGGCCTATGCCAGCGACCGGATCCGCTACCTCAAAGAATTCATTCATCAGACTAAATCCAATAAATAATTTCATTCCATGAAAAAACTGACGCAAGCCGAAGAGGAAGTGATGCAATGGATCTGGACCCTGGCACGCTGCACCGTCAGCGATATCCTTGATCATATGGGTGAACCACGTCCTCCGCATAGCACCATTTCTTCCATTGTGCGCATCCTGGAGAAAAAGGAATTTGTCGACCATAAGGCCTATGGCCGGACCTATGAATATTTCCCCGCCGTTTCCCGGGACGATTACCGAAAACGATCCCTGCACCAGTTGGTACGGGATTACTTTGACGGATCCGTCCACCGGTTGGTGTCCTATCTGGTCGAAGAGGAACAGGTGGATGGACAGGAACTACAGGATTTGCTGGACCAACTCGAAGAGCCGGATAAATAATTAATATAAACGATTAAAATCGATCAATATATGCTGGCATTTATCCTCGAAGTATCCATTTATTGGCTGGTCTTTTACCTCGTTTATTTTTTCTTTTTACGAAAAGAGACCTTCTTCCGGTTCAATCGTTATTACCTGCTGGGTGCCCTGACCACCGGGTTGATCCTGCCATTTATGCCGATCTCCTGGATCAGTGAGGATCCGGTGGTGGTTGCCAGTGTGGAGTTCCTGGGTCCGGTAACACAGGTGCCGGCTTATTTCAAGACCATACCGGCCGAAGATGTGACCACCTGGCATTGGCAGGATGCCCTGCTGCTGCTGTACTGGGCTGGCGTGGTATTATTTGCCGGCCGGTTGATCTATGGACTTGGCAGGGTACTAAACATGTACCGCCAGGGCGAAAAAACGTATTTCAGGAATCATGTCCTGGTCGAAATGTCCGATGCGCACCTCCCTTTTTCTTTCTTCCATTGGGTCTTCTGGCCTAAATCGGCTGATCATCTTGAGGTCGAACACGAATTTATTCTTAAACATGAATTATCCCATGTCCAGGACCGGCACAGTTGGGATGTCCTCTTGTTGGAAATGCTTCAGGTTTTTTTGTGGTGCAGTCCCCTGGTCTACCTGTACCGGCGCAGTTTGCGCGCTATCCACGAATACCTGGCCGACCGGTCCGTTCTAAAAACCACCCATGTTAAAATATATGGCCATACCCTGCTGCGGCAATCCACCTCCGGACTACAGGTTGCCCTTGCGAATCATTTCATTAACTCTCAACTCAAAAATCGTATAACCATGATGATACGTCAACCTTCCGGCTGGGCAGCCCGGTTTAAACTGCTCTACGTGTTGCCGGCCCTCTTGCTGATTGCCCTACTGGTGGCAGCTAAATCCGGGCCGAATGGATCAAATTTTAACCCGGATGATTCGCGCCAATCGATTGAGGCGCGCGAAAATTACGGTTTGCCACTCTATGTCATTTTTTATGCCAATGGGGAGGTAACCAAAACCCGTGAATTCGATTCCAGGGAAATTAAACCGACGGACATCGACAAGATAAATGTGCTCAAAGGGCAACAAGCGGTAGATAAATATGGTGAGAATGCCGGTGACGGGGTCATTGAAATTTATCTGAAGAAATCGAGTCAGCTATCGCCTCCCCAACCCGCCCCGCAAATTGAAGAAGCCTTCAAAGTGGTCGAAGAAAATCCCCGTTTTCCGGGATGCGTCACCGGGACACCCTCCGACCGGGAAGAATGTTCCAAACAAAAATTATTGGAATACCTCTATAACAACATCCATTATCCGGAGGTGGCCCGGCAAGCCGGCATTGAGGGCATGGTCGTGGTTCGATTTATTGTGGAAAAAGATGGATCGTTGTCCAACATTGAAGCCGTCCGCGATGTGGGAGGAGGCACGGCCGAAGAGGCCGTACGCATTGTAAACAAAATGAATGAAGACGGATTACATTGGGATGCCGGCAGACAGCGGGGTCAGCGGGTGCGCGTGGTCTACAATTTGCCAGTGCGTTTCAAACTGGGGGATCAGGCTAAAGCGGCGCCTGAAGTGCAGGAGATTTACAAAGGTAAAGACCTTGACCGTCCTCCTTTATATGGTTCATGCGACAATGCCGGTGATCTGGCGACCATGCAGTCTTGCTCACAGGCCTTATTGATGAAGAAGGTCTATGAGTCGATTACCTATCCGTCCGATGCCCGGGCGGACCAATGGTCCGGTTTGGTAACCGTTAGTTATCTGGTGGGCACGGATGGCAAGGCGCATCTGGAATACCTTTACGGGGAACAGACACCCGCATCCATCCGGGAAGATGTGTCCAGAGTGGTCGAATCGCTCGACCAGTGGAAGCCCGCCATCAAGGATGGCGAACCGGTCAATGTCCGTCAGTCCATGACCATCGAATACCGGCTTGAAAGTAATCGGTTAAAAGAAAATGAATTCCAGACGACAAAACCTGCTGATTTCGTCGTGGTGGGTTATCCATTGAATACTGAAAATGCCATTGAACCGGATAAAGGGATCGCCATCCAGGCGGATGAAGGGATCCTATTGAAAAATCTTGATAAGATGCCGGCGGATCAACTGGTAATCGTCTTTCAATCGGCGAAAATTGTTGGAAAATACGATAGCAAGTCCGTGCAATCTTTACCTTATCAACCGGACGATATCCAAAGGGTAAACGTTTTGCAAGGAAAAGTCGCAAAATCGAAATACGACCGGGAAAATGTCCTGGAAATTTATCTCAAAAATGATGTTAAGATTGATATTTCCCCCAAGCCAAAAGCCCGCGAGCTGTTTAAGGTGGTAGAAGAAAATCCCCGTTTCCCAGGCTGTGAAGATCAGGCCAGTGACCTGGAGCGCGAGGGATGTTCCAAGGAAAAGTTGCTGAATTATGTTTACGAACATGTGAAATACCCCGAACTGGCGAGGAAAAATGGCATCGAGGGGATGGTCGTCGTACGTTTTGTGATTGAAAAGGACGGTTCGATCAACGATCTGGAAATCATCCGCGACATCGGAGGAGGCTGTGGTGAAGCGGCCCTGGCGGTATTTCTGGGCATGCAAAAGGAGGGACTGCACTGGATTCCCGGCAAACAACGAGGTCAAAATGTTGCGGTACAATACAATATGCCGGTGCGCTTTAAATTGACCGATGAAAAGAAAGTGGTACCTCCGGCCATTGCCAATCAAGACTACCTGGCGCTACCGGATTTTAAGGCTTTCCCTAATCCTACTTCGGACCAGGTGGAGATTTCGTTCAGTGCTCCCTTGGCGCCGGTCGACGTCATTCTTTACGACATTGAGATGAAGGTCGTATGGTCTAAGTCTATGCCTAAATTTAACGGTTATTTTAATGAGACCATCGGACTGAAAGGTGAAAAGGTGGCTCCGGGCATACTCATCCTTGTAGTCAGACAGAACGGATTATCATTTACCAAGCAAATAATTCTGCAATAACAAATTATACGACCAGGTTTTGGAACGCCAGCTACATTGTATTATGGTAGCTGGCGTTTTTTCTAATCCTGCGATTGGTTCCGAAGCCACACTTCCAGCATGACGCTGGAACGGAAATTCCTAGGATGGTACCGGAGCTTGCACTAATCCAATAAGGTGAACCATCAGAATCAGAAGACAGAGCCTCGCTCCGGGTCATTATTAGAATCGCAATAGACTAAAAATTGAAGGAGCATTTTCCAATGCCGGGTCACCATTGGAAAATGTGCTAATGGATATAAATAACCAAGAGGCACATTATGCCCGAAATACCTTCGGAAATCAATATTTAGGCTTTTTAAATGAAATTGGGATTCCTATTGATCACCAGTACGTCTTTGATTTTCCGGATCCTTGAGATGACAACAGCCTTAATCCCGGTTGGAACAATACTGACTGCTAACTCACCAACATTCCTTAACTTCCCGTCAAACCATATAACCAATGGACTTCACCAATAAAACCGCATTCATCACCGGAGCCTCCCGGGGTATCGGCAAAGCGATCGCTTTGAAACTGGCTTCTCAGGGAGCCAACATTGTTATCGCTGCCAAGACCACCGAACCCCATCCCAAACTTGACGGAACCATTTATTCGGCAGCGGAAGAAATCGTGGCTGCCGGTGGGCAGGCATTGCCAGTAAAAGTCGACGTGCGTGATGAAGATGACGTTCAATCGGCCGTTCAGCAGGCGGTTGACCGTTTTGGCGGCATAGACATCCTGATTAACAATGCCAGTGCGATTCAGCTGACCCCGAGTGAACATACCGAGATGAAACGTTTTGACCTGATGCATCAGATCAATTACCGGGGTACTTTCCTGGTTTCCAAGACCTGCCTGCCCCATCTGAAGAAAAGTGCCAATCCGCACATCCTGACCCTGTCTCCACCTTTGGATTTAAATCCGGTTTTTTTTGGACCACATGTGGCCTACACCATTTCTAAGTTTTCCATGAGCTTGTGCATGTTGGGATTGGCTGAGGAATACCGTTCTTACGGAATTGCCTGCAATACACTGTGGCCGGAAACCACCATTGCAACAGCTGCCGTGATGAACCTGCTGGGCGGTGACGCCATGATGCAGATGTCCAGGAAGCCTGATATTGTAGCCGATGCAGCCGCCCTGATCCTGCAACAGCCTGCAAAGATCTTCTCAGGAAAATTCTTACTGGATACGGAAGTACTCAAAGAGCACGGCATCACCCACTTCGCTTCGTATGCTATGGTGCCGGGAAACCAGGACTTTATGCCGGACCTTTTCACCAAAGATTACCTGAAATTCATGAAGCATTCTAAAAGATAGAGTAGTCAGTTGATAGTAGTCAGTAACCAGTAGTCAGTTGAAAGTAGTCAGTAACGAGTAGTCAGTAGGGAGCAATCAGTAATAAGCCGCTAAAGTCCGTACCCCATACCCCACACCCCATACCTCGTACCACTATCGTCAATTCGCTGTACGCGGTTCGCTA
>JAGQXC010000368.1 GCA_020436785.1 Saprospiraceae bacterium
ACATTCGCGGCGTCGAGGGGCTTTTGATCGGGTTGGCGGAGGAAATTGGGGATGAATAAATGGTTAAATTGCTTCTCCCCCGAAAGCATATCATGAACACCTGGAATGGATCTGCCTATTCGGTGCATGCTGTAAATGAATCGTATTTCCATAGCTTAAAATATGGGATTCATTCAGAACCTAATCAACAGCAATGATTTAAATGGAAAAACCAAATTATCCAACCGACCTGCACCGGAAGGCCATCGAAAAGATCACAAATCACTTCCATGGACAGCATGATGTAGACACCATTCTTCTGGTCAATTCATTGGCAAGAGGAAAGGGTACCAGGGAAAGTGATATTGATATGGCCATTTTAGTTGACCCTGGTGCCGATTTCCAAACCATTTCCAATCTGCAAACTTTCTGGGACCGTGTGTTAGAAACAGATCGTGCCTTAGTGGCATTTAGAAATTCCAATCAATTTGCACACATTCATCTTGATATCATCGATGGTCAATTCATAGAAGAACCCTGGGAGGATGGGACAGACGCGAATTATTTTGAAGTGGAAATTGGAAATCGCCTTTGCTATTCCAAGGCATTGGCCGGAGCAGGCGAGTACTTCAAAACCCTTCAATCCAGATGGTTGCCCTATTACACCAATGATATGCAAGTTAAACGCCTCGCCTTGTCGAAAAAATCATGTCTTTATGAGCTTGAACATATTCAACTCCTGGTGAAACGGGAACTTTATTTTCACGCCCATGACCGGCTGAATGTCTCTTTCAGAAAATTTCTTCAGACTTTATTTATTTATCATAAAACCTATCCGATTTCATACAACAAATGGATCAAGGAACAAATTGAGTCCATGTTAAACTTACCTGAACTGTACGCGGAGCTGAAGACGATTTTTTCGGTGCACCAGTTTGAAAGCAAAGAACTTTGTGAAAAAGCAGAAATCATTAAAAACCTTCTACAACGTTACACCTAACCATTCAGCGGGAAACCGGAAATGATCGACTGGATCATCACTGAATTAAACGATAAAAATTATCATCGCCACTTCAGAAGGAGGAGCCTGGATTTCTTACCATTCTGCTGGTTGGTTCCCACGGACAGCCAGTTAACAGCATCCTGATCGGACAAACTTGCTGCCAAGATTGGTCTTGTACAGCTATGCTAATATTGGATCAAAACCGGGTTTACATTACAGAATAACACATTTATATACCATTATCTATCAAGAAACAAAAGTGCTTTTAGCTTGATTTTCTATCGATGGCTGGCAAACCGCCAAATTAGTCTACTCCGGCTCAATTTGCCCGGGAATGCTAAAAAAATCCAAAATAGGTTTGCGAAACCGAACAGTTGCACATATATTTGCAACCGAACAGTTTCGCAAAAATAGCAACCATGAGACGAGATGTATTTCAGGCGATCGCAGATCCTACGAGGAGAGCCATCATTGCGCTGATTGCCCTCCAGGCCATGACGCCCAACGCCATTGCCGACAACTTCCAGACAACCCGGCAAGCCATCTCAAAGCACCTTCGTATTCTAACTGAATGTGAACTGGTCAAACAAGACCAACAAGGCAGAGAAATTTACTATTCACTCAAAGTGGATAAAATGAAAGAAATAGACCAATGGCTTGAACAATTCAGGCAAATCTGGGAAACCAAATTCAATCAATTGGACAACCTATTAGCAACCATGAAAACAAAAAAAAATGAACAATAATCTTTTATTTGATTTTGTCGTGGACAAACCGGCACAAACGATAACCATTACAAGAGAATTTGCCGCCGAACATTCACTGGTCTGGGACGCCTTTACCAAGCCAGCGTTGCTTGATCAATGGACAGCGCCAGCACCCTATCAAGCCAAAACCAAATACATGAATTTTGAAGTGGGTGGTGCAAGGTTCTATGCGATGGTCAGTCCGGAGGGCACTGAAAGTTGGGCTTTGCAGAAGTACACGTGCATAACACCAAAAACAAATTTTAAAATGCACAACGCCTTTGCCGACGCAGATGGCAATCCCCAACCCACGGGTTCCGATTGGGACCATACCTTTAGCGAGCAAAATGGCCTAACTACCGTGAAAATATCCATATATAATAAATCATTTGAGCGGATGGAGAGCCTACTCGAAGGTTTTAAATTAGGATTCACCGCAACCCTGGAAAATCTGGAATCCCTATTAGCCAATTTAGCGCAGAAATAACATGACCGTCCTGGAGGAAATAGATGCCTTTCTTACCAGTCAATCCGAACCAAAGCAAAGTGAATTGACCGGGTTGCACCAATTCATTCTAAGCGTTGAGCCAACCTGTCAATTATGTTTTTCCGATGGTACCAATGATGCCGGGAAAGTAGTTTCCAATCCCACCATTGGCTATGGGATAAGAACCATAAAATACGCCAATGGAAAAACGAAGGAGTCTTTCCGGATTGGCCTGAGTGCGAACAACACGGGAATCTCGGTGTACATACTGGGCATTGAAGATAAAACCTACCTGGCCACTACCTATGGCAAAGATCTGGGGAAGGCCAGTGTTACCGGCTATTGCATCAAATTCCGTTCGCTGAAAGACATCAATGTGGGCATCCTTGAAGAGGCCATTCAATTCGGATTAAGTAAGAA
>JAGQXC010000369.1 GCA_020436785.1 Saprospiraceae bacterium
GCAGATTGCTTTTTTAAGGCCAGTGCCAACGGGCTACCTTCCTTAAATGCTTCATTTTTATCCGGTGCTTTCCCAAACAAATAGGTGTCGATCCAGGCGATCTCTTCGTTCATTTTTCGCAATTGGTGGGTTATTTTTTGCAAGCCATGCGGTTGGCCGGGAAACCACAAAAACCTGACCGGAGCCTTGCCTACCTGTTGCAGACCGCGATAATATTCCCAACCCTGATCACGGGGAACGGACCGGTCTTCGCTACCATGACAGATAAGTGTCGGCGTCCGGATCTTTTCGATCTCAAAAAGCGGGGATAATGTGATGTACGTTTCATTGTAAAACTTGCCATTGACATCGTCCCAGGGTGCACCCCCGAAATAACTTTCATCAAAAGAGACACCAAACGAACAGGTGCCAAAATCAGAGGTCCAGTTTACATCGCCGGCTCCGGCGCTGGCCACTTTGAACATATCCGGATAGCGAACGGTAAGCATCGTGGTCAAAATCGCTCCGTTGGACCAACCCATGGTGCCCAGCGAGTCCCGGTCCACTTTTCCTTCCTGGACCAACTGGTCAATACCATTTGTAATATCCGTGAGCTCCGGCGTGTAGTAATTTTTCTTGATCGATTCGACGAAAGCCAACCCATGATTGGATGATCCATGGTAATTGGGCATCAGAATAAAAGCGCCTTTCTGAGCCAGAATCTGCGGATAATAGGACCAGCGTTCGCGCCAGGCATCGAGGTCTACGCCTGAAGGACCGCCATGAATCGCCACCATCAACGGATAAGCCCGGCCCGGTTGGTAATTCCGGGGGTAATAAAGGATGCCATCCACTTCATCGCCCTGGTATCCTTTCCACCGCATGACTTCCGAACGGGTGGTTCCTTTCTTTCGTAAACCGTCGTTCAATCGGATCCATTCGACGGGTGTTTCAACCTGCAAATTTTGACCGGTGTATTGCAAATCAGCTACATAATATTCCGGGAGCTTCGCGGAGGTTGAATATACGTAGGCAATTTTCCGGCCACCGGAAGCCACTGCCTGGACATCAATGTGTTCATCTTTATCGCCGAAATCCAGCATTTGCCGGCTCCAGGTATTGCCATTCCGGGCATAATAAGCCAATTTGTTGGTGGCTCCGTTCGGCAGGTTAACGAGTATTCCGGTTCCGGCAACTGCGTAGTCGCCTTCGGAGTCATTGGCCCAGTCCAGTGGTACCTGAATGACCGATTGATTGGACAAATCGAAATAGTAAAGGTCTTGAACACCGGATCCATTCCATTGCATGTCGGAGGCACGCAGCGAGGCAAAATAAAAGCCCTGATCATCATCCGTAAACTGAAAGTTGCCATTTACCTGGTGATCGGTGAGGATCCGTTGGCTGGTATTTTGAGTCAGATCATGTAGAAAATACCAGGGATCAGGCTGCTGGTCGCTGCCATAATGCCGGCTGCGAATCAGCCGGGTGATCATCCAATGTCCATCGTGAGAGACGGTCAAGCCATTCACCGGATACGTATTTTCGCTGATGCGGATTAGTTTTTTCTTTTTCAGATCAAAGGAATAGACGCGGCTGATGCCCCAATGAATGGAATCTTCCACCACGACTACATTATCCTTGGTCTCTTCCAGTTCAGTGTCATACAACGATTTACCATCCTCGGATACCAATGCCAAGGTCGTGCTATCAATCCAGTCAATGTCGGAGATGCCCTCTTTAAAGGTATGGATGTCTTCGGGTTCGCCCCCAAGGAGGTTAAATCGCCAGAGCTTATTGCCGTCCTCGCGGGAAGAAAGGAAATAAAGGTATTTACCATCCTTGGAAAACAGAGGAGAAAAATTGTTCTCTTCACCTTGTGTCATTTGTATGGTCAGTGGTTTGTCATTATCCAGGACGTTGAGGCGGGTGAGGTAAACATCCGAGACAAATCGATCTTTCTTTTTCACCATCTTTCGTTTGGTCCAGGCCATCATCTGGTGGTCAGGGGAAAAGGTTAAACTGCTGACCGATTCGGTCCCCAGAATATCTTCCGGGGTCCATGAATCTTCCTGGGCAGGAAGGACCCAGGCCACGGATATCATCAATATCAGCAGGTAGAGGTGTTTGTTTTTCATGTTTAGGCCATTTATCAGGGAGCCGTTGAAGTTAGGAATCCTTTTTATTTTTGACAATGCTCAAAACGGGATATCACATCACGCAGGTGGAAGCAGGTTGCGATGAGGCAGGCCGGGGTTGTCTGGCCGGCCCGGTCTTCGCGGCCGCCGTGATCTTACCCAGAAGGTATAAAAATGCCGAGCTTGACGACAGTAAAAAATTAAACCGTAAGACCCGGGAGGCCTTGAGAACGATCATTGAAAGGGATGCCATTGCCTGGTCGGTCCAGGCGGTACATCCGGAAGAAATTGATCGTATCAATATCCTGCGGGCAACTATTCGCGCGATGCATCGCGCCATTGATGCATTGACCACCCGACCGCGGCATTTGCTCATCGATGGAAATTTTTTCGAGCCTTATCCGGGTATTCCCCATACGACGGTCATCCAGGGCGATGGGATTTACGCGGCCATCGCGGCCGCATCGGTATTGGCAAAGACCTATCGTGACGACTATATGGAGCGGATGCATGAAACCTATCCGGATTACGGCTGGGATCACAATAAAGGTTATCCCACCCAAGCACACCGGCAGGCAATATTTGATCTTGGACCAACCCCCTTGCACCGGCAATCCTTCAAGTTATTACCGGATGCCGAACAACTTTGTTTATTTGACGATGAATCGTAATTAAGATTGGATTCAGGTTACGGTTATCCGTATTGGCTGTTCAGGAAGGGATTGTTGCGGCGCTCGTGACCAATGGTAGTCTTCGGACCATGGCCGGGATAAACCACGGTTTCATCGGGGAGGTTAAAAAATTCATCGCGGATGCTTTTCAATAGTGTGGCCAGGTTTCCCCCGGGCAAATCGGTTCGGCCGATGCTTTCGTGGAATAATACATCACCAGCAATCAGAAATCCCTGGTCACGGCAGTACAGTGAAATACTTGCCGGAGAATGGCCGGGGGTGAATAATATCTTTAGGCGTGAATCACCTAAAGGAAGATCTTCTCCCGGGAGTAGGGTATGTTCGGGTTGAGGAGAAGGCGTCATGGGGATCCCATAAAGGTGGCTCATACTCAGGGCCTGGTCCAGGACGATCTGTTCTCCGGGATGAATCTCAATGGGAAGGTTGTATTTTTTTGCGGCAAACGCATTACCGAACACGTGGTCCAAATGGCAATGCGTATTGATTATCCGCACCGGATGCAGGTGTTCCGATTTCAGGAAGTCAACCAAATCCTGTTCCTCTTCTTCGGTGTAACAACCCGGATCGATAAGGATCGCTGAACCATCTTCGGCAGACAGGATGTAGGTGTTTTCCTGAAATGGATTAAATGTGAAATAGTGTAACCGGATCATCAAGATGTTTTAACTTGTAAACAAAAATAAGGGGTCTGGTCGTTATTACAGCGTTGAAGTGCCATCAGGTAATATTCCCAATTGATCGATAAAAAGCTCGGATCTTTGTCGCGTACGAACCAAAATAGAACACCATACTTTGCGCTACTGATTTTTTTGCTGTTGTGCTCCACGACGGTTAAGGGCCAGGCGCTCCAGGAGACATTTGGTAAAAATCGAATCCAGTATCACGATGATTTTGATGATTGGTGGCAGTATGAGACGGATAATTTCATAACCCACTGGTACGGAAAAGCCCGGCAGGTTGGCATTTCCGCCATGCAACTGGCGGAATACGATTACTACGACATTCAGAACATCCTCGAGCACCGCATCAATGATAAGATTGAAATTCTGGTTTATACCGACCAGACCGATGTGAAGCAAAGCAATCTCGGGGAGTCGGAAGCCTTCAATAGCCAAACCGGTAAGACCACTGTCACCGGGAACAAGATCTTCGTGTATTTTGACGGCGACCACCTGGATTTACGACGACAGATCCGGCAAGGGATTGCCACGGTATACCTCGACGCCATTCTTTTTGGCAGCAATCTGCA
>JAGQXC010000370.1 GCA_020436785.1 Saprospiraceae bacterium
CACTGATGCAACAGTATGCTCAGTTGAAAGGCCAGTACCCCGATGCTATTTTACTCTACCGGGTCGGAGATTTTTATGAAACTTTTGGGGAGGATGCGGTAAAGACAGCCGATGTATTGGGTATCGTTCTCACTTCCCGCAACAATGGAGGCAATGATGTCGAGCTGGCCGGATTTCCATTCCATGCCCTGGATATGTACCTGCCCAGATTGGTCAAAGCCGGATACCGGGTTGCCATTTGCGAGCAATTGGAACTGCCCAGTAAACAAAAGAAGATAGTCAAGCGGGGTGTCACCGAGATGATCACACCGGGGTTGGCGCTTAGTGATAACCTCCTTGATTTCAAAGAAAACAATTACCTGGCCTGTTATTTCAGCGCCGGTCGATCGGATGCTGGAATCGCTTTCCTGGACATTTCAACGGGTGAGTTTTACCTGGCCGAAGGGACCATTGCATCCATCTCAAAACTGTTACAAAGCTTTCAACCTGCCGAAGTGGTCCTGCCAAAAGGATCGGTCCAATCGTTTAAGCAACATTTTGGGGAAAGTTTTTATACCTACGGGCTGGACGAATGGATATTCACGACAGAATTTACCCGACAGAAATTGTTGGATCATTTCCAGGTTGCCACCTTGAAAGGCTTCGGAGTGGAAGATCTGGAAGCCGGTCAAATTGCCGCCGGGGCTACATTACATTACCTTTCGAGTACTGAAAACAATCAACTTGCTCACATCACCTCACTCCGACGCCTTCAGGAGGGCGATTATGTATGGTTGGATAAATTTACCATCCGCAATCTGGAACTTTTGCGCAGTCAGGGTGAAGGTGGCAAAGCATTGGTGGATATCATGGATGAGACCGTCTCTCCAATGGGCGCCCGGCTACTACGCCGCTGGCTGATCTTTCCACTTCTGTCGGTTAATGCCATTCAGCGACGTCTGGCCCAAGTGAGTTATTTCTACGAACATCCGGCCCTCAGGGACGAGCTGTCCCAATTGATACTGCAAATCGGTGATCTGGAACGGTTGATTTCGAAAGTCTCCGTCGGGAAGGTCAATCCCCGTGAAGTGAACCAATTGAAGAAGGCCCTGAAGACCCTGGTACCCATTCAAAAATCGTTGTCCGATACCAAAGATCCGGTGTTGATCACCCTGGCGGACAACCTGCAACTATGCCAGAACATCCGTGACCGGATTGAGGAACTGATCCAGGAAGATCCGCCGGCTCAAATCCAAAAAGGCCAGGTCATCCGTTCCGGCGTGCATGAAGAACTGGATGATCTGCGGCATACCATCGGACACAGTAAAGAAATACTGCTGGACATTCAAAGCAAAGAATCTGCGGCCACCGGCATTACCAATTTAAAAATTGGTTTTAACAATGTCTTCGGGTATTACCTCGAAGTGACCAATCGCTATAAAGATGCCGGACTGATCCCCGGTCATTGGGTACGCAAGCAAACCCTGGCCAACGCCGAGCGTTATGTGTCCGATGAATTGAAAAAACTCGAAACTAAAATATTAGGTGCAGAGGAACGTATTCAGGTCCTGGAAGAAGAATTGTTCCGGGTTTTATTGACCGAGCTATTGGAATACGTGGAACCCATTCAGCACAATGCCCGTACGGTTGCCAAACTGGATTGCTTGCTGGCATTTGCCAAGCTGGCCGAAAAAAACCGCTATGTCAAACCGGTCATTGATGACGATTTTATCATCGATATTAAAGACGGCCGCCATCCGGTCATCGAACAACAACTACCATTGGGTGAACAGTATGTACCCAATGACATTTACCTCGACAATGACCAGCAACAGGTTTTGATGATCACCGGGCCAAACATGTCCGGTAAATCCGCAGTACTAAGGCAAACGGCTCTGATTTGTCTGATGGCCCAAATGGGCAGCTTTGTTCCTGCAGGGTACGCACGCATCGGCCTGCTTGATCGTATCTATACACGGGTGGGGGCATCGGACAACATTTCCTCCGGAGAATCCACTTTTATGGTGGAAATGAACGAGACGGCCAATATCCTGAATAACATTACCTCCCGCAGTCTGATCCTGCTTGACGAAATCGGAAGGGGTACCAGTACCTATGATGGCATTTCCATCGCCTGGTCCATTGCGGAATACCTTCACGAAAATGAATACGCCCGGGCAAAGACCTTGTTTGCAACCCACTATCACGAATTAAATGAACTCACGGATCGATACCACCGGGTCAAGAATTTCAATGTGGCTGTGAAAGACATCGGCTCAAAAATCATCTTCCTGCGCAAACTCGTACCGGGAGGTTCCAGTCACAGTTTCGGTATCCATGTGGCCAAAATGGCGGGCATGCCGCGTGAAGTGGTCCGTCGTGCCGAGCAACTGCTGGTTCAGCTGGAACAGCGTACGACCGGCACCAATTCTCAGGACAGACCAAACAGTCCGTCCCTCCCCCAGCCTATGCAATTGAATATTTTCGAATCTTCCAACCCTGAACTCGAAGCTTTACGTCAGATGGTGGAGGAAACGGATCTGCATCGCATGACGCCCATCGAATGCATGCTCAAGATTAAGGAATGGCAGGAAATGCTGGCTAAGGTGACGGCCGAAGGTTCACTTGGATAAAAAGGTCGATCCTTTGATTACCCGCCATACTGCACCCAAATGTTCATGAATGGAGGGTTCATTGATGCGATCTACATAATGGTATTCCGCAGCCACTTCGGTAGGCCGTACCCGCAACAAGATGTAACCATGATCATGGAGGTTGATGTATTTCATGGCTACATTGAGTGAATCTGCCTGCATAACCTTTTCGATCTGCAAAACGGAATCCAAGGGCATCCTTTCGTCGGCATTGGCCGAGCTGATGGAAGGTGTAGCGAATTCGACGGCTACCGAACGGTGGAAGTCGCGGTAGTCCTGGCCGGATTTCGGTATTTCAAAGGCCCAGGAACTATGACTGTCACCGGTGAGAAAGATGACATTCTGAACCGTTGGCTCATTCAGCCAATTGATGATTTGCATCCTTTCAGCAGGATAGCCGGCCCAGGAATCCATGTTGGGTTGCCTTCCCGGTGAATGGGTCAGGGAAAACAAGACCTGGTTACCGATCAAATGCCACCCGGCAGGCTTGGTTGCGACCATCTCCTCCAACCAGTTTAATTGTTGTTGCCCGAGCATGGCTTGCCTTGAATCAAGATAGATCGGGTCGTCTACCCCTTTGGCAGGCGCAGTTCTGCCAGCCAGTCTTTCATCCATCATGTAGAGCGTACCCAATGGACCTAAATCGGTGGAGCGGTATAATTTATCAAGGCCCTGCCGGATCGGCAACCATTCGAAGTATGCTTGTTCTGCGGCCTTCTTTCTGGTTTCGTAATCACCTTCCTCAGGCTGGTGATTCTGGGCGCCCGTGGTGTAGGAATTATTGGCTACCTCATGATCATCCCAGACGGTAATGAAAGGATGCCTCTGGTGGACCCGCATTAAGTCCTGATCAAGGTGGTAGAGCGCATAACGGGTCCGGTAATCATTTAACCGGACAATCTCATGGGGAGGCACATTTTTGCGGTTAAGTGACTTATCACCATAGACGCCGGCGGCATATTCATAAATGTAATCCCCAAGATGAACCACCATGTCTATATCGTCGTCTTCGGCAATTTGTCCGTAAGCATTAAAATAGCCTGCTTCGAAATTGGCACAACTGACTACCGCAAGATTTAATTCAGGAACCATTACATCCGGTAACGTCCGTGTCCTGCCGATCACTGACTGCTGACCCAAACTGGCGAATCGGTAATAATATGTTTGATTGGGACTTAATCCGGAAACGGGAACATGCACTGTAAAATCCTGGGCCGGAGAAGTCCGCACCATCCCTGACTGCAGTATCTCCCGACATTGCGGGTCGTTGGCTATTTCCCAGGTGACTTCAATTTTCGATCTGGCTTGTTCCGGGGTGACCCTTGTCCATAGAATAACGCCGTGTTGCGTAGGGTCTCCGGATGCCACGCCGTGATAAAACGGCTTAAGGGCAGGATTGAGCATTTTTTGGGTACCCTCGTGCACTGGGTTGGTCACCGGCCCGGCAGGTTTAGGCGCGCAAGCGTCCCCGAGGAGAAGGGAGAGAATAAAAAACAGGATCAATTTCGTCCGTGTCCATGGGTATTTGTGGTTTGGGTTCATAATTATTGCGGTTGGTTCACTAATTTACGCCGACTAAAAATAGCGGTGAAATACGATTTCATTCATTTAACTGAAATAGTGATGCGTAAATTCTTATTGAGTATGTTATTCTTAACGCTGGGAATAGCGATCTGCTTTGGACAGCAGCGTAAGCCGGAAGAAACGGAAGTATGGGAGCCTGTACCACCGGTCGTGACACCCGGACCATGGCATCAGCCGCCTTCCGATGCGGTGGTTTTGTTTGACGGGAAGGATTTAAATGCCTGGGAAAGTGTGAATGGGAAGGGCCAGGCGCCCTGGATGGTGATGGAAGGCTATGTGATGGTTAAACCCGGTAGCGGATCGATCCAGACCAAGGCATCTTTTGGCAGTTGTCAACTGCACATTGAATGGAAAACCCCGATCGATACCGCTGGTCTTTACAGCCAGGAACGCGGTAACAGCGGTGTTTTCCTCCAGTCAAGATATGAGGTACAGGTTTTGGATAATTATCGCAACCGCACCTACAGTAATGGCCAGGCCGGTTCCATCTATAAGCAGGCCATACCACAAGTCAATGCGTGCCTCCCTCCCGGTGACTGGCAGACCTACGACATCTTTTACAATGCACCTCAATTTGATGGCGGCGGTAAATTGACTAAACCAGCCTACATCACTGTAGTACACAACGGTGTCCTGGTCCAGAACCACACTGAAATCAAAGGAAACACGCAATACATCGGAGATCCAGCCTATACCGCACATGGCGATGCACCATTGCAATTGCAGGATCACCATAATTTTATGGCATTTCGCAACATTTGGATCCGCAAGATTCAGGATTGACGGATTGTTTTTTCAGCTGGAAGAATAACATCCATCGCAAGGATTTTATTTCTAATTTTCGACATGGAGCAGTAGCATTCCATGTTAAACTATGATCCGTACACCTGATCAGCGAGTCCGGGTATTTGTTAGCTCGACGTTGCAAGAGTTAGCCACCGAACGCCAGGCGGTTAAGCAGGCTATTGAGAAATTACGCCTGATCCCTGTCCTGTTCGAATTGAGCGCCCGCCATCATCCTCCGCAAGCTTTGTACCGCGACTACCTTAGTCAAAGTGATGTCTTTGTGGGGATTTACTACCAGAAATATGGATGGGTCGCCCCGGACATGTCGATTTCTGGTTTGGAAGATGAATACCGGATGGCAAACGGAATGCCCATGCTGGTCTATGTGAAACATGCGGAAGATCGTGAAGCGGGGCTTAATCGACTATTGAAAGACATTCAGCAACGGAACATTCTGTGTTACCGTCCATTTTCGACATTGGAAGAACTGCGCGAATTGGTGGAGAATGATCTGGCCATTTTGCTTTCCGAACATTTTCAGGCGGAGGCTGAACCCGGTCCGCCGACCCGCTATCACAAGCTCGATGTACCCACCCTTTCCGACATCCTGGTCGGGCGGGAGAAAGATATTGACCAATTGAGTACCATGCTTTCTTCAGGCAGGTTACGATTAATAACCATTTGTGGAACCGGGGGCACCGGTAAAACCAGGTTGTCCATCGAAGTTGCTCATCGCTTACAGGACGTATTTCCCAATGGTATCGTTTTCATTTCGTTGGAAGCCATAACCGATCCTGAACTGGTCCCTGCCTTCATTGCCGAACGCTTGAACATCACAGACAGCGCCAAGCAGTCTATCAGTGAAACCCTGATGTCCTGGTTAAGCGATAAGAAAATGCTATTGATCCTGGACAATCTCGAACAGGTGATCTCGTCGGGAACATTTCTAAGCGGATTGCTGCAGAGGTGTTCAAACATCAGTTTGTTAGCGACCAGCAGAACGCCTTTGCACATCAGATATGAACAGATCTACCCGCTTGACCCTTTACCTGTTCCGCTGGGCCTGGATCCGGAAGAACTGACCGCTAATGCTTCTGTGCAATTGTTCATTCAACGCATGCGAGAGGTTAATCCCAAGCTTGAGTTAACACCGGAAGATATGGTTGCGATCCAAACGATTTGTAACCGGCTGGACGGATTGCCTCTGGCCATCGAATTGGCTGCATTACGGATTCGCTACAGCACGCCTTCATTGATTATCCGTACCATTAAATCCTCCCTGGATCTTGCTTCCAAGGGCCCTGTCGATCTTCCGGACCGGCAAAAGACGCTGCGGGCAACCATTGCCTGGAGCGTGCAGCTCCTGCATGAAGACGAACAAAATTTTATGTATGCATTGTCCATTTTTCACGGAGGCTGGACCAGTGACGCCGCAATGGAACTGGCTGGAAATTTCATCCCCAACCAGGATCCCTTCGAATTGATGGAGCGGCTGATCGACCTCGGGCTGATCTACCGAAAGGCATCAACACAGCGCATTCGGTTTGACTGGCTGATCACCATTCGGGAATACGCCAGGGAGGAATTTCTGAAAAGACATGCTGGCCGGGAGATGGAGAAAAAGTATTACCGGTTTTACGCAGAATTGACTCATCAGCATGATCCTTTGGTTCGAGGGATCAGTGATCAATCTTCCTATATTGTTCTGAAAGAAGAATTTGAAAACATCCGGGCGGCCTTCAACCTGGCCATCCAGTACGATGATTTGAAAACCGCCTGGAAGTTTCCCGGGGCGCTATCAATGTACTGGCTCTCCGTAAGTAAATTGAGTGAAGCCCTAGATTGGATGGACCGGGCTCAGATCCGTACCGATTATGATGTTGCAGGTCAGATTCTCGCAGATCAGGTGAGTTTTAGCCGGTCACTGATGATTAAAGGACTGATCAATTATTTTGCAGGGCACTACCTGGAAGCGGTGGAAGAATTGCAGAGAAGTATTGCCATTTTTAAGGAACATGACGATTCACACGCCCAATCCATTGGTTATGCTTATCTCGGATTAGCCGGGCTATCCCAGGACCATCCGGACACGGAGTCATGGTTCCTCCACGCCATCGAACTCGGTAAGGCGTCCAATGAATCCTATAGTCAGATTTTAGCACTGACTTTTCTGGCCGAAATCCGTTTGTCTCAAAATGATACGGCAGCATCCATGCGATTGCTTGATCAGGCAGAAGCTTTGTGTCATCAGGGGTATGAAACCTACCTTTCTGTCAATAATGTCGTTAGAGCAGCAACCTTGCTTGCACTGGGGCAACCGGAAAAAGCGCTGACGTACTATTTGGAAAGTCTTCGCTGGTTTGACCAGTCGGGATTCAAAGCGACCAATGGCTGGGCATTGATCGGCGCGGCATTTTGTCATCTATGGTTGGGAAATACCACGGACTCCATCCAATACTTGCATGCCTCCATCGAGAACGGCCGGAATTCCGGAGACCCGGTGGTGATCCTGATACCTGCCATGGGATTAGGCGTTATTCAGGTGAATCGCGGTGAAATTGAAGCAGGCAGTTTGTTGTTCCTGATGGCACGAAGGCACTTCAGCCAATTGAAATACCGGGCCTGGCGAGCTATCCGGCAAACAATAGAAAAATTGGATGCGATGATGGAACCCTACATCAAACAGTTGTCAGAGCCAACGGTCGACTGGAGCATGGATGAATTGATCCGGAAAACGATGGAAATACAGGCTCAACCGGAAAGAATGTAACCAGGATATCCGTTCAATTACAGCCCATATCCAATTTGGACTTCAAATCGTTGTTAGGAAAACAGTAACCTGATGGCAGCGTTTGAGGCACATACCGATTCAGGTTACTGTCATAGAGGCCATCACGAATAAATATCGCAATAGCCTGCACCTCTTTGGGCGTTAAACCTAAAGGTTGAAAATCTTTTGCAATTTGTGAAGCCGGAACGTTGGGATTGGCTGGTTGGGCAGCATTCTTATACTCGATGATTTCTTCCAGGCTTTGGAAGGTTCCACCATGTCCCAGAAACTTCACATCGGCCAGATTGTACAGTTGGGGCACCTTAAATTTGTACAGGTCTTCTTCTTTTCCGGTAAAGCCCCCCCGGCCCAGATTCGTTTTATCTTCCTCAAAATGGCCGTACACTCCATGCCCGTCCAGATCGTTCATCCCGAGCGCATAGAATGCCATGCTGTTCAGAGCTGGTCCGGTATGACAAGCTACACAGTTGGCCTTACCAAAAAACAGGATCGCACCTTCTTTGGCTTCGGAAGTTAAAGCCGCAACATCACCCTTGAGCCATTTTTGAAATGGCGCCTCGTTGGAAAGCAAGCTTCGTTCGTAGGCAGCGATGGCCAGACCGGCGGTGATCCGGTGATAACGCACATTCTCCGGCTGATCCGGAAATGCCTGATCAAAAAGTTGTTTGTACACGGGCATGGATTCAATCAGATTGCGATTGACGACCATGCGATGCACACTTAAACCGGCGATCGCCTGGATTTCCAATCCTTCGTATCCCAGTAAATTGGTCTCTTTGGGCGTATTGGGTGTCCAGGCCGATTCGGTTCCGGCATTCATGCCCAATGAACCAAATTGACCGTTCCAAAGGGTTACTTCCTGGTAGGCCCCATTCATATTGGTGGGCGTGCGAATGGGTTGTACATCAAGTGAATCTTCCGGGTACTCCGGATTGGGAACTCTGCTCTCTCCAGCAAAACCAAATCCCTGACCTCCATCCGATATGGCTTGTCGCAAACCGGATTGAAAGCCGGCGGTGGCATGATGACAAGTTGAACAGGAATACGTGTGAAAACCGGAACTGAACTTAGCTCCTTCGGCAAGATGTGTTTCGTGAAAAAGAAATTCGCCGAGCTGAATTTTTGGATCGTTTAAGGGATTGCGCGGATCTTGTGGGATGGATTGATAATCACTGGAAGCGGGTAATTCAAAGTAACGCAGAGAACCAGTTGGAGCTGCCTGCGTCAGTAATCGCTCCAACTCGGTATCAAGGTTGTCTTCAGAGGGTATGCCATCTTTTGTGCACTGAGTCAGCGAGAGTAGAACTGCAACACCTGAAATGAATAAACGAGGTCTGATAACCATAATACCTAATTATTTCGCAGGATAGGTTGGTTAGATTGTGCACCTCAAAAGATGAAACAGTCGTCGAAACTTTTACACAAATCTTGACTGGAACAAATCAAAATCCATGCCACAACGGCCTAGCTATTCGAATTTAATTTCAGGAAAAATTATTAAATAATTAAGGAGCCACCTTTAATTCAAGCGCTAACTTGTTAGCTACAAGAAGGAGTATACATAATGATTTTTCAACCTTTGAATCCCACACGGCGATGGCTTCCATCGCAATATGGTTTATTGCCTGAGGCGCCGCACCGGCAGAACGATGCGCGTTGGTGTTTTTGCTGCAAGGTCCCATCCGCGAAATGAACCGTTATATCACCGGTTATGCGCAAAGGTCCATTCTCGGTTACTTCAATCTGGACGTTTGGCAACTTGGCCGCTGGTTCCGTTAGATTTCGGCGTGTCGCATCATTGAAATAATAACTGAGTGCCCCGGAAGGACATTTATCTATTTGTTGAACAATGTCTTCGGTCGTTGCCCCGGACATATTTACCCAGGGTTTGTTTCTCGGGTCAAATACGTCGAGCAATCCATGCCAGCATATGGTCGAATGAATGCAAGTCTCCGGTTTCCACACCACAGTGATTTCCCCGTTGGTATATTCTTTTTGGATCTCTTTATCGTTACTCATGTGTGCACACTTAAAATTCTTCGATCAAGATACCCATTTTTCCCATTTGATAATCCCTCATTGCCTCCAGTATCTCGGTCTGGTTGTTCATGACAAACGGGCCATATTTATTCACCGGCTCACCGATGGGTTTTCCTCCTACCAGGACAGCCTTTCCTTTTTCTAATGCTTCGATGTCGATCATCTCACCATCGATGGATAATCGAGCCACCTGGGTAGGTCCGATAATTTTGCCATTGACCTTGTAAAGGCCATCCAACGCATAAAACAACAGCTGATGGCCCGATGGGACACTAAATTCCACCTGGTCAGGGGCGGCAGACCATATTTGCAGGGCAGTGATGGCAGACAAGGTACGGGCCGGACCGGAAATTTCAGCCACGTTACCGGCCACAACCAATAGTTCCAAATGTCCTGCTTCGGAACGAATGACCGGCGTAGCTTGACGGTCCAGGTTCAGGTAATACGGCTGGATCATTTTCTGATTGCTGGGCACATTAACCCAAAATTGCAATAACTCCATCATTCCGCCCTTATCAGCCAGATCCCTGGGAGGACGTTCACTATGCATAATACCCATGCCTGCGTGCATCCACTGGGTACCTCCTGCTCCTACGATTCCCTGATTGCCCCGGCTGTCGCGGTGTTCAATGCTGCCGTCAAACATGAATGTAACCGGAGAAAATCCCCGGTGAGGATGTGGCCCTACTCCCAACTCACGAATCCGGCTTTCGGGCGGGATCTCCGACTTCCAATGGTGGATCAGCAAAATTGGATCCGCTTCTTCCATTTCGTGGATTGGCAATGCTTGCAAAATCAGGTGGCCATCCATGTTTATCTTTTCTGCCGTGCTGATGAGTTTGACTTGTTTCAACATAGGTATTTACATAATCTAATTTAAACAGTAAGGTCAATGGATTGGTTCTGCAAAAAAATCATCGATGCTCGGGTTAGGTAACCTGAATTACACGGTAGGGTGGTTCTGTCCCCGCTTCCCCATTTACCCAATCCGTCCACTGCCAGAGATGTTCGTTTTGTCAGAGTTCTGTCAAAAAAGGTTTTGAGTATTTACTATTAGTCCATGACCCCTTTCCTTTGTACCATGAATTTGAATCTGGACACATTCCGAGGTGTGTTTTTAATAATGCTTGGCTGGATGGCAGGTTGCGACCAAAGTTTTAGCCAGGAAGATTCCATCCGCATGTTTGTGGACGAATCGGAGGTGATCATTACGGCTGCTAAGATGTCCAGGACTCAGGAAAAATTGCCGATTCCCGTCCAGGTGATCGGAAAACGCGAAATCCAACAGACCGGCGCCGTACGGTTACAGGACATCCTGCAGCAGCAAAGTGGCATCAACACGGTATCCATGCTTGGAACCGGTGTTCAAATGCAGGGCCTCGATCCGGATTATACCCAGATTCTCATTGATGGCGAACCATTGACCGGTCGCAGTGGAGGCACCCTGGATTTGTCACGCATCGTACTGGGCAATGTCCAACAAATTGAAATACTCAAGGGCCCGGCTTCCAGCTTGTATGGCAGTAACGCACTGGCAGGAGTGATCAACATCATCACCGAACAGCCCGGCGGTTCGGGATTTTTAGTGCGTTCCATGCTCAGTCCCGTCCAGGCCCCAAATCTGCAGGCCGAGATTCACCATGGAACGGCGAAATTCAAATCGTCATTATTTGCCGATTACACCTACTCACCCGGTTATGACCTGGATCCGGAAACCTACGGCAAAACGGTGGAACCATATCACCAAATGACCATTCACGGGAAACTGTCCGCTCAATTGAGCACTTATACCAAATGGACGGCATCTGTCAGACATGTCAATCAAACCCAGTGGAATGCGTATGAGGTAACCAATCCTGCGGATGTGGTTACCGGCAATACGTACCAGAAAGAATGGCTTGCTGCTACCGGGATGCATCATTACTGGAATGAACATCTCAAACACAGTTTAAGGGTAAGCTACTCCACATTTAACCAGGATCTGCTTCTGGTGCGCCAGGAAAGCCAACAAGTGGAAGAAAGCCTGCGCTTTTTCCAGCAATTTATTAAACCTGAATGGCAACAAGAACTCATCTTTCGTGATCTGACCTGGTACCTGGGAGCCGGTGGAGAATGGGAACAGGTCCAGTCGGACCGTTACGAAGTCACCCGTCGTCGTGCCCATCCTTATGGATTTACACAATTGGAATGGCAACGCCCTACCTGGCAGATGCTGGCATCGGCCCGTTACGATAATTATGTGGACATAGCCTCCAGCCTCAGTCCGAAACTTTCACTTAAATACCACCTCAATGATCAATGGAGTGTTGGTGCCGGCTGGGGTCAGGGATTTAAAGTTCCTGATTTTCGCCAGTTGTATCTGAACTTTGCCAACTCCGTGGCCGGTTACCAGGTTTTAGGGTCCGCCGAATTGCCGACCGTTCTGGCTGATCTGGAGTCGCAACAATTGATCGATCAATATCTGGTGAATCCGGATCTTTTCGGTGAGATGCAACCTGAACGATCCAATTCAGGCCAATTCTTTGCCGATTATCATGATAAAAGAGGCAACCGGATGCAAATCCAGGCTTTCCGTAATGATATCCGGCAGTTGATCGAGACCCTGCCGGTCGCTCGCAGGACCAATGGTCAGTTGATTTATTCTTATCTCAATTTAAATAAGGTCTACACACAAGGCATCGAATGGTCAGGATCCTGGATGATTTCTCCTCAATGGCAACTCAAATCCTCCTATCAGTACTTGCAGGCTCGTGATAAAGATGTTCTGACTTCGATCGACCAGGGCAAGGTATATCGTCGTAATCCGGAGACCTTGCGTACCGAAAGACTAACCCGTAAAGATTATGGTGGCCTGTTTAACCGCTCTGCCCACCAGGCTCAAATTCAATTGACTTACCAGAGTCGCGGAGGATGGAGTGTTCAGGGCCGTTGTATTTACCGCAGCCGCTTCGGTTTTGCTGATCTGAATGGCAACTCCATATTGGATGCTGCTTCGGAGTACGTGCCCGGTTATGGAATCGGTTACCTTTCCGTTCAGAAATATTGGAAGTCCTGGATCTTTAAAGGCGGTGTGGACAATTTAACCAACTATCACAATGCTACTTACCTTCCGCAAATCCCCGGGATTACTCCCTTTGTGGGTTTTGAATATCAATTCGATTTTCATTCTGATAAATAAACTTTGAATATGAAACACAATGCATTATTGGGAATAGCCTTCTTATTGGTTGGATTAGTGGCTTGTAAAAAGGACAATTCCGTGACTCCATCTGACCCACTTACAGTGCAGGAAGTTGATAACCTGTTTGCACCGAATGACGAGATTGATCGCGAAACCGGAGAAATCCTGCAAACCAACGACTTCGTAAAATTCAGTTTCAGTACCAATGGTATTGTAACTGACGATTCCTGGGATTTGGCCTTCAAAGGAACCAAGATCCTGGTCAATGGCGGCACGGGCAGTGACAATGTCAACCGGAATGGGAATGGTGGTGCCATAATTAAAGATGGCATCTTTGAAGAGATGACGACGGCACCGGACGACGGTGAATACCGTCAGGATAGCGGTACCGATCTGGCCATACCCACCGGAAGCAATAACGGCTGGTATGTGTATAACGATGCGGCTTATTTGATCACTCCGATCGCCGGGAAGGTGATCTTCGTTCGTACCCATGACGGTAAATATGCCAAATTGGAAATTTTAAGCTATTATAAAGATGCACCGGCCACTCCGGATCCGTTTACCGATCAGGCAGCCACCTACACCTTCCGTTTCATCTATCAAACCGATGGCAGTAAAAATTTGCAATAAATAATCCGGGAACTGGTTTTTTGACCGGTTTCTTATCCTTTCCATAAGGCTGTCTCCCGTATATAGCAATGCAATTGGAGACAGCCTGTTTTGTTTTATACCAGGTGGTTCCTAGCTTTGGATCCATGACATCGACCAGACCGATATCCATTGTATTGCTCGCTGCCGGACTTGGGCAGCGGATGCCCTCGTTGAAGCCCTTGTTACCCTTTAGAGGGAAGCCAATGATTGGCCATGCATTGGAAAATGTGATCTCCCAGCCGGTAGCGGAAAGGATATTGGTCACCGGCCATGAGGCAACCTCGATTTATCAACTGGTACAGGGATTACCGGTTTGGGTAATTTACAATAAAGATTATTTGGACGGCCTGGGAAGTTCCCTGGCAGCGGGCATTCGGCAAGCCTCCCTCAAGACACGAGGTTACCTGATCTGGTTGGCAGACATGCCTTTGCTTGAATCTTTGCCCGTATTGCACTTGATCGACGAATTTCTTACCCGAATGGAGTCCGGCCAACCAGTGATTTGCCGTCCGGTTTATGACCAACAGCCCGGGCATCCGGTACTGTTTAGTGCGCATTTTCGTAAAGAATTATCCGTGTTGACAGGAGACGAAGGAGCCAGAGACATCATCCGGCGGAATCGCCACGCTTTGATAAATATCCCCTGGCATAATTCATCCTGTCTGGTTGACCTTGACACCCCCGAAGATATCCGGAGTTGGGATTTGCAGTGAGCAGGGTGCTGAATCCTCCATGACATCGTGCGGACCTTTAACTTGTTTTGTAATTTTGCAACATGAAAACACAATCCGCAGAAAAGTTAGCCATCCGAATCCTGGCGTTCGGCATTGCCAAGGACATCCTTGAAGACAATGTGATCTGGATGGAGATTAAACCGGGATCGAAAGTTTCCGATTTAAAAGAAGTCCTCCTGGAGGAGTTTCCGGACTTTGAAAAACTTCGGTATGTCCGGTTTGCCATCAATGAGTCTTATGTTGATGATGACCACGTCATCTCACAGGACGATGAAATAGCCATTATTCCGCCGGTTAGTGGCGGCTAGTCCTATGGAATGTCAAATTTATCTTTCCGAGCAGCCTCTGGATGGCAACGAAGTGTTCCGTTTTTTGCAAACACCGGCAAGCGGAGGGATGGTCGTATTTACCGGGACGGTCAGGGATCATTTTGAGAATAAAAAAGTCATCCGCCTGGAATTCGAAGCCTATCAGGCAATGGCGGTCAAAGAAATGGAGCGACTGGCAGCGATCTGTGCTGAAAAATGGCCTTGTCACCGGATCGCTATTCATCATCGAACGGGAGTTTTACAGGTAGGTGAAATCCCAGTCATCATCGGAGTTTCCTGTACACACCGTCGGGAAGCATTTGCCGCCTGTCAGTTTCTTATCGATACATTGAAAGAATCCATACCAATCTGGAAAAAAGAAGTTTTTCAGGACGGATCACATTGGGTATCCGCCCATCCTTAAAGTTCGATAATTCATACCATGGCTTTTGCTTCCAGATCATATAAACAAATGGCTGCCAGCACCGCTCCCAGTATCGACCCGATCAATGTACCGATAACCGGAATATACATCAACACATTCGCCACCAACCCTACTCCAAAAGCCACACCCATAATAGATTTGGTACGATGTTCACTTTCCTTAATACTCAATTCGTAAAGTTCATGGTAGTTGTCAATCAAGGTAAATCCAATAAAATAACACCCAATCAACCAGGCGAAAACCGGTTTAGTCGCCGACCATCCGATCATATTGAATGGAATGCTGACCAGAGCCACGATGACAATCTCATAGATGTAATTCTTTAACGCAATTTTAATCATGCGTTTTTGGGCATTTACAAAGTCCTTAAAGGAGGATGGAGAAGGGATGCCGGTCAGAATTTCAATGGCCCGCCGGGAAAAGTGAAAAATAAAAATCTCAAAAACAACCAACAGAACGTATTTAAACCCACTGTTGAACATAAACTGAAAACTCTCTGAGAAAGCATGTCCGGTGGAAGCCAGCGCCTGAAAGACGACATTGGTTTTTTCTCCGTCCCGGGAAAACCAATCGGTAAAGGATTGTATAAAACGTAACGAGAGCAGAATACCCAGGATCAATAATATCTTCGACAGCCAACTGTATCCCATCATGCCTTCCCACAATCGATTCTTGCGGATGAAATCAATGGCATCACGAACCCTGCTCAGGGTATAAATCAAATCTTGTACGAAGAGAGGAAGTAGATGACTTTCCATCTATTTTGTCCGGTTTAGTTCATCCTTAAATGTAAGCAGACCTCGGGTAATAAGCCACTTTTTTGTCTGTAGGGTCTGACTGTTTCGATCAAACGACCTGATGATCCGATTAACTGAAGCTCAAAACCGGATGCCCACACGAACTCCCATAACCTGACGGGTATTTGAGTCGGAGCCTTCCCGGATAAAGGGTGTCAATCCGGGTTGGTAAAATCCTTCCGTGAACCAGCGGCGGTATTGATACCTTGCAGTGATTTGCATTGCCCAGTTACCAGCTGAAATGCTGCTGCTATTTGCTGAAAACTGTGGATTGGCATTGAAATCCGGGGTATAATCGGGAGTGGCTGGAGTGGCATCGATTTTTTCTGTCAACGTACCGAAAGAAGCTCGGTTCAGAAGGCTTTGCCAGGAAATCCCCGCGCCTAGTTGCCAGTGTTTGGCAAAGTGGTACCGGAGATCAACCGGAAACTGAAGGTAAGCCGGATGGATGGTTTTGGATTGAGAGGTCAATACCCTCCCGTTGGGATCCACGGGACTACTTGCGTTGACATCTTGCGAATATTGTTCGACAATGCGTTGATCATACCATTTGGCAAAATCCAAACCGGCGGCCAGACTAAAGCGTCCGGAAAAATTCCAGGCCAATTGCCAACCGGTGTGCCAACCTCCGGCTTGGTTGACCGGGTCATAGTGCACTCCGGCAATGATTTCCTGGGACCATTTACGCGCTGACAATTCGGTTTTGACACGGACGGCCGGCAATACCAACGCCCGGTGTCCGGTAACCGCATAGGCTGATGACGGAATTATCACTATGGGATGGATAAGCACAGCATGCGAGGCATGGTTACTGATTCCGGAGTCCTTTGCCGAAGCGACACCGGATGAAATGGATTCGGTATTTTGAGGTGAATCGGCAGATGACCTGGATTTGGGTGATGTATTCCCGGTTGGGCCGGTGGCATTCTCCGACCGGTGTAAATCTTTATTCGGCCCGGATGCAAGAACCGATTCGTTGGACAGGTGATGAGATTGAACAGGTATGATTGTTTCAGAAGTGAGGAGGTCATCCGTGCCTGATGAAGCCAAAGTGGTTTCCGTTTCCAGACTGGTCGGACCTTGAGCATGCGCTATCGCTGTCATTGTATCGGAACTCCCGGGAGTGAAATGGGGATTCATCTCCTTAAGTTCATCATCTCCCGCAACCAGAGTGCTCACATTTTGGTGATCGAACGGCAGGATTATCAATGTGATCAGAGTAACAGCTGCCACTCCGGAAAACCACCAGATCAAGCCGCGTTTTTTCCGCTTGACCGGCATCACCCGATCCAGTTCATTACGCATACTTTGCCAGGCTTTATCCTGTTGGCCGGGGTCATCCCACCACCTTTTATCTTGCATAGTGTTCATTGCTTTGCATGGTTTGAATACGTTGTTTCAGGATCTTCCTGGCATTCGACAGGTGCCATTTACTGGTGCCTTCCTGGATACCCAATGAATCGCCAATTTCTTCATGTGAACGACCTTCGATGGCAAAAAGAACAAAGACTTGTTTGCTCATGTGGGGCAGATCGTCGATCAGCTTCATTAAATCATCGTAGTAGAGCGAATGAATGGCTTCATCCCGGATCGCATCGTCCTTTTCTTCCAGGATCAGAAATTTGAGGTACCGGTTTTCCTTTTTAAAATAATCGGAGATGGAATGAAAGATCAGCCTTCGCAGCCAACCTTCAAAAGATCCTTTATGCTCATAGAGGTGAATCTTTTGAAAGGCGCGTAAAAAGCCATTGTTTACGATATCAATGATGCGATCCTGATCCTGCGTATAGCGGTGACACATCTGGGCCATGGCCGGGAAAAAGGTACGATAGAGCAACTCCTGACTGTGCCGGTCATTTTCTTTACATCCGTCGATGATGGAGGTGAGGTCGTGCGCTTTTCCCATAGGTTACTAAAAAAGGATTCCGGTGCTGAAAGTAAGTCGCCGATACCCGATATTCTTCTCCAAGGTACGACGATCCCACTGACTGATGTTGTATAAGAAACTGGCTCTTTGAAATTGATATCCGATGCCCATGGTAGCCACGGCCTGCCGGAAGGCACCGAGACGGACCCCAATTTGTGGGGCCCAATAAAATCCACCCGATGCGTCCAGGATATTAGCTCCCCGGGTGTAGGCCCAGCCGTATCCGGTCGCCAAGGCATAATAGGGGCTGAACGGTTTCTCCAGAACATAACCGCGTACCTCGGCATAACCGGAGATGACTTTTTCTACGGAATTGATCGCAAATTGGCTGTAGCGAATCCCGCCACCTAACCCGATCCAGCGATTGAACCGGTACCCACTTTGCAGGTTGATCCCGAATCCGGGCCGCCAGTTGGCAACATTCGAAGCAGGCTGGCCGTCCAGAATGTCCATTTGTATCAGTCCATACCAACCGGTGTCTTTAAAATTATAGGGTTTTAAGATTTGTGGCCGGAATTGAGCTTTTTGATACATTCTGCGGATGATCCGGCTGTGAATTTGTAAGGTTGCGCCAGTCACCAGTCGAAAAGTATACACACTGTCCCCCTGCATCCCGGTGATGGTCCCGGTAAGGCGGCTTCCATTATTCAGATCCAGGACATCCAGGTAGCCGGAATCCTGACCGGCCAGCGGTGTTGCCAACCAAAGGAGAAAGGTAGCCAATCGAATGATGTTGCGGATTACCTGTTTCATGGCTTACTCGGGTTGAACCGGGATGTGACTGATCTGTTTGATTTTTTCCGGGTTGCTGATGTCGTATTGATAGAAACCGTCGCTACCAATAATGAGGGCGAGATCGTTTGATAAGGTGATGATGTCAAAAGCATTGAATCCTTTGGCATGCGCAAGTAGCCGATCGCCAATTTTAAGCCGGTCACTGGCATCAAAGACCTTCAGGCCGGCATCCCCTTCACAGATGAACAGATCATCCTCGCTCTTGGAAAGCCCGTGGGGATGTTCCATTGGATAACTGATTACCAGGTATGGGGCATAGATATTGCTTAGGTCAACGACGTCAAGTTGATTGGAAAAATTTTCACAGGTGGAACCATCGCGAAGCGTGACGTAAGCGGTGTTGCCATCGATAAACACCGGATCGCAAGCCGTCATATGTTGGTAGCTGCTGAGGTATGCCGGTTGATCAGCATTCTGCCGGTCGTAAATATGCATTCCGGATTGTGAACCCACAAATAAATAATGATCATACGGAAAGATTGTTTCGATGTCCCAGCCGATGGGCATCGAGTTGGTTTGGGAAGGATGAAGGACATCACTGATGTTGAATGTATACAGATTGGCATGATCCACGGCATACAATCGGTCGGCGGCGATGGTAAATCGCGCCATTGACCCCCCGATGCCTACCGCCTGGAGGGCGGCATCCACTTTAGAACCATTTTGTGGCACGGCATCAAAGACCGCGAAGTCAACGAAAACCCGGTTATTCTGCAATAGCCAGGGTTGACCGGCATTGGCGTTGTCACAGGTCGTAAACTCTTCAATTTCATTGGGAACATAGCCCACCAGGTATGCCCCGGTTGAAGTCTTTCCATATAAAGTATAGACTTCCGGCATCCGGGTAACCAGTTTGGGATTTGACAAGTCGGTAATATTTATAAATAAAAGGTCAACGTACGAATCGGCCATGAGCACCTGATCCTTGATGGCCATATCGACATTGCCCGGAATGGCCAGATACCCGATTTGTACCGGTGACCTGGGGTCCGAATTGTCATAAAAATGAATGCCTTCCCGGAGCTCATTAATTAACAAGTAGTTGTTGTAGAAATAAATCTTACCAGGGTTTTTTAAAGGTTGTGCCGCCATCCATTGCAAATCATTGCTACGAAACTGTTTTTCGGTAACATAAATGGGATCCATGGCGACATACCGGATAACGGCATCGCAATGGTCTTTAAGGCAACTGGTCAGGGTGGCGGATAACCATATGCCCAGGATGATGATGTGTAAGGGACTACGCATAACGGTGTCATTTTGTGTTTCATGGGTATAGACGGAGCGTAGTCAGAAAATGGTTGGGTAGTCTTTTCGTCGACTAATCGGATTTTAACCATGCAATGGTTTGACGGATGGTTGGTGCGTCGCGCAGGATGCGGGAATGACCCAGGCCTTTGGTTTCGATGATGCCGGAAAGATCAGGGTGATTGCGCGCCAAATGAGCCTGCCCGATTGGCACCTCCCGGTCATCATGGTCATGGACAATCAACCAACCCGGATGGATGGACTGAGTCGTTGGAGCTATTGGGAAAATAGAATTAAACTGCACGTCAAACCGATCTTCGATATACCGGCGGATTCGCTTCGCAGTCCGGGCGGATCCTCCAATTTTTTGCATAAAGTCAGTAAGGATGAATTCTCCTTCCATCGGCGTACTGATGGTTACTATTTTACGCCAGGAATTGTACTGGCGCGCCAGATAATGCATGGCTACGCCACCAAAACTATGGCCAATGGCAGCGGTTATCGAAAATCGTTCTACCAGCGCTCTAATGGCATTCACCATATCCAGCAAATTGGTGGTCTTACCATCGGAAAGCCCATGGGCGGGTGCATCGAATGCAATCACTTGATAACCGGCATCAAGCAATTCTGGTAGCATTTCCGATACTTGGGTACCCCTACCCGACCAGCCATGCACAAAGAGGATGGCAGGCGCTTCGGCCGGCCCCCACTGATAGACCTGTATTCTAAAACGGTCCACCGGAAGGTGGTGGGTATGCGCAGAATTAAAAGCCAGGTGCTCCCTTTCCGGTCGGCGGTGCCGTATGGGTGTACAAAAAAGCCTCCAGGCCATTAGAAATGCCAGATTGGGTGCTACCAATTCCAAACTGCGGATGGTACCCTGGATGATCCGTAAAGATATGGGTGCTTTGTGTCGTTTTGTTTGAGGTTTTTCATTCAAACCGATCGGTCTGTTCATAGTGCTTAAAAATTAATCCTTAGGCAATTCAATTTTAAATATTCACGGGTATGATCAACGGCCCAATGCAACCGATCCGGGTCCTGGAGTGTCCGTGCCACAATGTTGGCTCCTTCCAGGTTTCCAACAATTACGGATGCAATTTCACGATAAGGTTTCTGACAGGTAAATTCACCATGCAACGCTCCTTCCTCGAGTTTCAGCTCGATGTACCGGGTCAACATTTGCATTCCATGTTTTGCTTTTTCCATTAACGCAGGATCTAACCTGGGCGCTTCAACCGAGACATTAAAAATAGGGCAACCACCGGCGATCACTGGATCAAAGGCCATTGAAGCCAATTGATCGATGATGATATTCAGCTTTTCCCAGCATGATGTTGCCTGATCCAGTTGACTGCGGAAACGACGCATAACCAATTGGAAGGCATAGTCAAAAGCGGCGAGGGCAATTTCCTCTTTGTTGCGGAAATAGTTGTAAATGCCACCCTTCTGAAGATGGGTGGCCTGCATGATGTCGCTGAGGCTACAGGCAAAGTATCCTTTGGTATTGAATAGGATCGCTGATTGCTCAATGATCCAGTCTCGAGTTGTTGTTTCAATAGGTTTCATTCAGACCGATTGGTCTGTAAAGCTACTGGATATTTATCAATATGTCAATGCCTGGTGTGGAAATTAGGATTCCGGTTTCGTCCCTTCGGCCCAACATACCTGGTACCAAATGGTCGCGTGAGGATGATGCTGCCATTGCTGAAAAGCCCTTAACCCTTCTTCAAATTCCGATTCAGCTAAGAGCCGGTGCTCGGTGATTACTGACCGTGCTTGCTCGATGATCTCGGCAATATTCCGTACGTAGTCGGCGAAATCGGACTGATCGGCATTGGAACCAAAAAATATGAAATCATTGCGGATGGAACGGCAACCCGCATTTTTGAGCAGAGCGACCAACTTCCGGCCAACGTATGGGTCATTGCCCATCACTTCATAGCTCTTCAGATAGGCGAACCAAATGACATCAAACGCAGGTAGCTCAGGATATAATGTAAATCGCAGATGATCATCGTCCACCAACACGACCTGGCCTCCCGGCCGAACCGCCTGGAACATCTGGCCGACGACTCGGGCAGGCCGTTGAACATGTTCCAACAAAAAGCGGGTGTGCGCCAGATCAAATGCCGCAACCCCTATATCCTTAAGCGGTAGATGGTAGGCGTCACCCTGCCGGTAGCTGAGTTGGGGGCGTCCTTCCAGCCAGACGGCCGCCCGCTCCAACTGGGCCTCACTTTTTTCCACACCCAATACCCTGCCTGTAGGCCCCACCTGGTCCGCCATTTGAGCAGAGAACATACCCAACCCTGATCCAACATCCAAAACACGCATGCCAGGTGCCAGCGTGAGCAGCGACAGGCAGCGAAAGTTGAGCAATTCGTTGAGTTTGGCCAGACGTCGTTGTTCCTCTGAGGTATAGCCATGTATGTATTGATCCATAACCTGATATTAACGGGCCAAGAACGAGACAACTATTTTTTCCAATTGTGGGAAAGCCTCGATGTAAGGGAAATGGCCGCAATTTCGTAAAGTGTGTATCTCCCAACCTGGGTTGATGGACTGAAAAGCAGGTATAGCCATGGCTCCGGTCACCTCCTGGTCACCATAAACGACCATCACCGGGCACTTTAAGTTTCGCAAGGAGCCGGAAAAATCATAATTGATCATATCCGGCATCATGTAATTAAAGAGTTGGCTGGTGGTTTCG
>JAGQXC010000371.1 GCA_020436785.1 Saprospiraceae bacterium
AAGACCATGCCGGCGGGAGTAGCTTCGGGAGCTGGATTTTGTTGATTTCTGGCTACGGAACCTGAGCAACCCAAAAAGCAAAAAGTCATTCCGGCCAGGATAAGTAGAGGGATAAAAGGCTTATGCACTGAATGGGTCAAATGCTTAAGAAATATAGGTAACGTAATCCTCTTCACGTGATCTTGCGTTTACTTTTCACCAAGTCCAGGTATCACCTTGGAATAATTGGAAAAGGTATTAATTAGTTCCGAAAACTTCACGGTCCTTTAACATGTCCGCACCTTTGATCAGTTTTTCGTTGTGTTTTCTGACCACATCATTGATTCTTTTAATGATTTCCGGATGCCCTGCGGAGACATCATATTTTTCGGATGGATCCACATTGATGTTGTAGAGTAACGGAGGATCATGTCGTGTCACTTCCGGTTGGTAGGCTTCCTGGGTGATGAAGTGTGCCTTATAATCACCAACCCGCACTGCATAGAGCCAATCGCCCCGATAATAAAACATTTCATTTCGCGGACTGGGCGCATTTCTGAAAAGGGTTTCACTGAGATCAATTCCATCCACCACCCGGTCATCGGGAACCGGAACTCCGGCAAGGGTACTGAAGGTCGTATATAGGTCCATGGTCGTCCCGATTCCGGTGACTATTCCAGGTGGGATGTTACCCGGAGACCAGAAGATGCACGGTTCGCGCATGCCACCCTCCCAGGTGGAACCCTTGCCATTGCGCAGTAATCCGGCGCTACCGCCTTCCTGATTCATGATCAGCCAGGGGCCATTGTCCGACGTGAACACTACGATGGTATTTTCCGCCAGGCCCATCGACTGAAGCGTATCCAGCACCCTTCCAACAAGGTAATCGATTTCTTCCACAACATCACCATATAAACCTCTGGGGCTGGTCCCTTCAAATTTCTCCGAGGCAAATAAAGGAACATGAGGAAGGTTGTAGGCTAGATAAACAAAAAACGGATTGTTCTGATGTTCATTGATGAACTTGATCGTCTCGTCGGTATAACGTTTGGTTATCGTGTGCTGATTGGCCGGGCGCTCGATGACTTCGGTATTGCGCATCAACGGTACATTAAATGAATGGATGTCCCGGCGTTCCTCCGAAGTCCAGAATTTCAGATATCCACCGATTGCTTCCAAGTCAGCAACATTGTCCATATCATTGCTGTAAGGAATCCCATAATAGTAGTCAAATCCGTTATTGGTCGGCAGATATTGTTCTTTACTGCCCAGATGCCATTTTCCAACACATGCGGTTGCATAACCGGCTTTTTTCAATTGTTCGGCCAGCGTTACTTCCTCGGTTGGTAATCCATTTTTTGAATCGGGGAAAAGGACCCGGTTGATGCGGCTGGTCATCCCGTTCCTAACCGGTAACCGACCGGTGAGCAGGGCGGCCCGGCTAGGCGTACACACGCTCGCACCAACATAAAAATTAGTCCATTTCTGGCCTTCGCTGGCCATCTTGTCCAAGCGCGGGGTACGGATGGTTGGATGTCCATACACACCCAGGTCCCCATAACCCATATCGTCTGCAAAAAGGATGACAAAATTAAATGGTGTTTTGCCAGTGGTTTTTGATTGCTTTTCTCCCGATTGCCAACAAGTAGTAAAAATGAATACGGCAAATAAAACCACCATTTGGATATTAAAGCCGATACCTTTTTTTTTCATGATAGGGAATTCATTTACAAATTCAATTTAATGATCTTATTTTTTTATTGATTTAGAGCATTCTTAATAAGAGTTCAAAGCTCCGTATATTTTCACGAATCTTCCCATATTGCATAGACCGCCCATCTTATATTCAATTCCATTCATCCGGTTGTGATATGAAACCGATCTGCTTCCTGTCCCTGGTATCCAGTACGCTTCCAAACAAACAATTGACCGGCAAGTGGTTGTTTCTGCAAATCCATATCATCCAACCCGATGATCGCGGTCGTAATGTACAGATCCTGTAAAGTCGGACCGCCAAAGACGCAGGAAGTTACCTTTGCGACCGGAAGGTCAATTTGAAGTAGCTTTTCACCCGTATCCGGGTCCCACCGGCTCACCTGCCAGCCCCCCCAATGGGCAATCCACAATTTATCCTCGGTATCGATGGTCATGCCATCCGGGAAGCCCTCGCCCTCCGGAATCGTAATGACGACGCGCCGGTTGGACAACGTACCGGAGGTACGTTCAAAATCATAAGCCACCACTTGCCGGGTGGGGGAGTCGATGTAATAAAACGTTGATTCATCAGCCCTCCAGGCCATTCCGTTAGATACGGAGACATTGCTGATCTTTATGGTTACTAGCAGATGTTGATCCAACATGTACAGATTGCCGGCATCGGCTGCTTCGTCCAGGGCCATGGTGCCGGCCCAGAATCGCCCGGCCGGATCGCATTTGCCATCATTAAATCGATTCTCCGGAAGATGGGCTTCCGGATCCTGAATGCGCCGAATCATTCCGTTTTTCCGCTCGATGAACGCAAAACCGCTTTGTAATGCGGCGATCAGTTGATTGTTCTGGCTCAGGGCAATGGCGCCAACCATCTCACCCATGGACAGCTGACTGTGTTTTTCTTTTGCAGGGAAATATTCATGAATGATGCCCTGGACGATATCGAGCCACAAAATGGACTTTGTCACGGAATCCCAGACGGGTCCTTCACCCAATATTGAACGGTAGGTTGTAACCGGATGAAGCTTGGAATCATTCATCTTCGGAAGCATAGGGTGATGGACTCACTGACGTCCAGCCACCATCCACGACAAGGGTCTGGCCGGTGATGTGCCTGGCTGAACCGGATACCAGAAATAGAGCCGTGCCGGCAATTTCCGAAACCGTCGCCGGACGACCCAGCGGGGTGATGCGGGACCAGGTCTTTTCATAATCAGCATCTTCCAGGGTTCGTTCGGTGGCGGTTGCACCGGGCGCAATGGCGTTTACCGTAATGCCATATTCGGAGAGCTCGACAACCAATCCCTTGGCCAGCATTTCCAGAGCTGCTTTACTCATGCCGTAGGCAGTAAGGTTTTTATGCGCCTGGTGTCCGGTTACCGATGACATCAATAAAATGGAACCATCACGGGCAGTTTTTTTCATGACCAAGGCCGCCTGTTGGGCCAGAAAAAATGAGCCGGCCAGATTGACGGCCATGACCCGGTCAAAGGCTTCACGGGTGTAGGAAAGGAAAGGTCCATACAAGGTAATTCCCGCATTGGCGATCACAATGTCCAGGTGATTGAATTGGTCGATCGCGGTCCGGATCATCTGGTCAATAATATTTTCCTCACTGCAGTCGCCGGCGATCGCAATACTGTTGCTTCCCAATTGGTGGGCAGCTTGCTCAGCCAGGTTCACATCCTGATCATTGAATATTACGTAAGCACCAGCTTTGATCAGCTGCCGGCATATCTCCAGGCCGATACCTTGTCCGGCGCCAGTTACAATGGCTACCTTTTCATTAAATCCATTCATTTTAATGTGTCTGCAGTGGCCTTTAATGTGAATCCTTCGTCACCTGGCTTCCCGATCCACCACGCAGGAAATCCAGATCAGCGCCGAGATGAGCACCCTGGACATGATTGATGTATAGGTGGACGTAACCCCGGTCGGTAATCGGTGGATGAGCCGACAAGGCCTCTTTCCGCCGGGCAATCTCTTCATCGGAAACATCAAGATGCAGTAGGCGCTGATGGATATCCAACGTAATTTCATCGCCATCCTGCACGATGCCTAATGTCCCGCCATCGGCGGATTCGGGAGAGACATGAAGGACTACCGTGCCAAAACCGGTACCACTCATGCGTCCGTCGGAGATACGTACCATGTCT
>JAGQXC010000372.1 GCA_020436785.1 Saprospiraceae bacterium
GGCATTGCGGTCGAAGACATTTACTTTTGATGAAGCTATTGTACACATGCATGGTTTACCTGGGAGGCTGGCTGACCGTTCCCATATCCTGGTTTTCTCCCAAGATCCGGGAATGGCGGCAAGGCAGAAAGGTGTTTCCGTCACCAAAACCTGATTGCGACCGCCCGGTTTGGATCCACTGTGCCTCGCTGGGTGAATTCGAACAGGCACGACCGGTACTTGAAGCCATCCGGGAAGAATTTCAGTGGCCCATCCTGCTTTCCTTCTTCAGTCCTTCCGGTTACCGCATCCGCAAGGATTACCCGGGTGCCGATCAGGTCATTTACCTTCCTCTCGATACTCCGGCGAATGCCCGCTGCTTCATAAGCACCTTTCGACCGCGTTTAGCCATCATGGTTAAATACGATTTGTGGTTTAATCACCTGCAGGCTTGCCTAAATGAAAACATACCCCTGGTGCTGATCTCGGCACACTTCACCTCCGGGCACTGGTTATTCAAACGCTGGGCCAGACCATTCCGTCAGATCTTAATGGCATTCAATCGCATCTTTGTTCAGGATGAGTCATCAATGAGGATATTAATTGAACATGGATTCAGCCGGGTGATCCAGGCGGGTGATACGCGGATAGACCGGATCCTCCAATTACCTGACGAAAGCCGGGCATTGCCGGTATTGGAAGAATTTACAGGTCCCCATCCGGTCCTGGTTGCCGGAAGCACCTGGCCCAAAGATGAAGGATTGCTGCTTGAGGTGATGCCGGCATGGCTTGATCAAGGGTGGAAACTCATCCTGGTTCCTCATGACATCCACCCGAATCATATCCAGGATCTGGAGACCCAATGGTCGGCCCATGCGATGCAAACGATGAGTCATTTTAACCATGGCCAACCGGCGCAGGTGCTCCTCGTGGACCAAATTGGCCTGTTGGCTTATTTGTACCGCTATGCCACATTGGTCTATATCGGAGGTGGTTTTGGCGCCGGTATCCACAATACGCTGGAACCCATGGCTTATGGTAAGCCGGTATTCTTCGGGCCTCGCTACCATCAATTCCCCGAAGCCTCCTTTCTGATTGAATCAGGAAGCGGCCAGGTCATTCACCAACCGTCGGATCTGGAGCATGCCATGCATTATTTTAAGGATACCCCTCAACGAGCACACTGCCGGGAACAGATTGCGTTTTACCTGGCATCCAGCCAGGGGGCAACAGAGAAAATCCTGGCCTACCTGCGCCGGGAGTTTCCTCGAATGGAGTAATTTCAAAGACCGGGGAGTGACATCCAGGAGGTGCCAACAGCTACGAAACCGTTTATTTTTCATCGATCGATTGGAACTACTCCTTTTACCCCATAACTTCGCCTTGAATGGAAATGCAGGACATCACCCAGATACAGCAACAATTTGACGGCCAATCGGTCCTGGTACTCGGCGATGTAATGCTTGATCGTTACCTCTCCGGTCGTGTTGCGCGCATATCTCCCGAGGCACCGGTGCCGATCCTGGAATGGCATACCACGGAAAATCGTCTGGGTGGAGCTGCCAATGTGGCCCTGAATGTCCAGGCTCTTGGTGGCCAGGTCAATCTGGTAAGCATCCTTGGAGTGGATGCCTCCGGAGCGGAATTCTGCAAATGCATGGAAGCGGCGGGATTGGATACCAAATACCTGGTCAGAAGCGGGCAACGCAAAACCACGACCAAAACACGAATCATGGCTGCCCAACAGCATCTGTTACGCATTGATGCGGAAGATACCGGTTACTTGAATGCCCAGGAAGAAGACCTGGTGGAGGCCGCCTGGGAAAAGGCCTGGAATCAGCAGCCGGATGTCGTAATCCTGCAGGATTACGACAAAGGAATTTTAAACCAGGCACTGATCGCCCGGATAATCACTGATTGCAATAAAAAGGGTGTGCCGGTGGTTGTTGATCCCAAGCGCAGACAATTCTGGGATTACGCGGGGGCTGCCCTTTTTAAACCCAACCTCAAAGAGTTGTCGGATGCCCTGGGTTGGCCGGTTAAACCGGAACTGATCGACCTCACTGAAGCCGTCCGGGCGTTACAAACGAAGATGGAATTCCAACAGGTCGTCGTCACGCTGGGTAGTGCAGGCATGTACGTGTTTGGGGACACCCCGCAAATCCTGGCACCGGTTCCCATTCAATTGAGTGACGTCTGCGGAGCCGGAGACACCGTTATCAGCATCCTGGCCCTGGGCATGGCCGCCAAGCTGCCGATCTCCCTCACCGCCAGCCTGGCCAACCAGGGTGCGGCCTGGGTTTGCACCCAGCCGGGTGTGGTTCCGGTTACGTGGGAAGCCTGGAGAAGTTAAAGGGTATTTAATATCCCAGGATAATCGTATATTTGTCTTCTGCTCTTGAAGATCTAAGGCAACTTACCAGCCTGTTCCGTTTCCATAACAAAAAAAGATTAGCCACCCTAATATTTTGTACTTTGAGCCGTTTTTTAGGTAGGATAAATTACTAATAGATAAAAACGTACTATGAAGAAGTCAATACTCCTGACATTTGCAATGGTCTGTCTGCTCGTAACCGGCTATAGCCAAACCGATACGATCTGGGGAGGTGCAAATGACCCTAACAGTCGATTTGCTCTCGGGCTTAACGACTGGACAGCCATGGCTGGAACCTCATCCACCTACAATGTACCACCGGATTGCGCATCCAACCGTACTCCGGTTTCCACAGAAGCTGATCCCGATGCGCTCTGGGCCTGGGATGAGAATGGGATGGCGGAAGAGGGTGCCTTTTGGGGAAGTCGTGGTCCCATTGCCTCACCTTCCTTAGCCGATGGTGCTGCCATATTTAATTCCAGCTTCCTGGACAACGCCGGCTCCGATACCAATTGCGGAGGAGGCATTGCTCCTTCGCCACATACCGGATACCTCGTTTCCCCTACCTTTAGTTGTGCCGGACACAGTACTGTCTTTGTACGCTTCCATCAGTATTTCCGCAATTTTGTAGCTACCACCACTCTTGATGTGAGTATAGACGGAGGAACTACGTGGGTAAAAGATACGTTGAACGGCAATTTGCAATTCAATGACGAAACCGGTAATGATGATGTCCAGCTGGTCAATATTAGCGCCATTGCCGCCAATCAGCCGAATGTCATGATCCGCTTTACTTTTGAAGGTGAGTATTATTTCTGGATCATCGACGACGTCATCGTGATTGAACAACCTTCGGAAGATTTGACCATCGGTGATTTCTTTTTTGGTTTCAACTATGCCACTCCGGCTACTCAGATCACCACGGATACTACCGCCTTCCTGGCTGATGTGATCAATAAAGGAAGCGCAACCATCAACAGTTACCGCCTGAAAGTACGCATCGTCGAACAAGAGTCCGGCGACGTTATTTATCAGGACAGCATCACGGTGGACACTCCACTTGCTCCCGGAGATACCAATACCGTCACCCTGGAAAAGACTTTCACTCCGGGTGAATTACCCGCCGGGACTGCTTACGATATGATTTATTCGGTTGAAATTCTGGAGGCGGCTGGCCTGCTGCCAGGTTCCAATCTGGAGGTTCGGGAGGTTCGCAGTGATGCCAACCCGGCGGACAACATCAAATCCCAGGAATTCGTCGTTTCCAACTTTACTTACTCCAAAGATCCGGGTACCCTCTTTGCGACCCGGCCGGCGGACGATGGCGACTATTCCATGGGGAATGTGTACCGCACCGCATCATTCTGGCCGGATAATACCACTTTCAAGGCTACCGAGATGACCGTTAGTGTCGCACGTCCGGGACTGACTTCGCTGCAGGGTTTTACCATCAGTGTTTTCCTGCTGGAGGTCGCTGACGACATCGCCGCTGACCTGAGTCAGTTGAATACGCTGCCGGACATTGGACAGGACAACGACAAATTAAAGATCATTGCGACCGCAAATCACTCCTTCACCGATGAGGCTAATTTCGACGAAGTGCCGATCCAGTTGCTGGATTTCGAAACCTTTGATCCCGGTGTGACCATCAATCCAAACAAAACCTATATCGCATTGGTGCGTTATTTTGATGCCGCCGCGGAATTGCTGCAAGGATTCAATGATCAGATCAATTACTTCTACACGTCAACGATCATCTATCAGGGACGTTGGTACTCCGGAGGTTTTGGTCCGGATAATGCCGCCGTCATTCGCTTACGCATCGAAATGGACCAGCCTTCTTCCTTCGAGGAGGTGCAGTTGCCCGATTACACCGTAAAAATCTATCCGAATCCAGCAAATACACAGATCCGGGTAGATATGACGTTGGACAGTGAAAACGACGGAATCGTCGTTCTTGCCGACATTACCGGAAGGGTTTTGGATATGCGTAGTTTTCAAGGTGCTCAAAACCGCAACTTCAACTTTGACACGTCCAAACTGGCTGATGGGACGTATATCGTACGTGTTGCTACCCGGGATGGTGCTAAAACCTCCAAGGTGGTCGTGCAACATTGATCACAATTATGAACTATAAAAAAAGGCAGCTGGATACACTCCAACTGCCTTTTTTGTTTTCACCCGCACCCTATCTTCTTATATCCAGTTTACGGTCAAATTCCGCATGGATCACCCGTTCATCGTGCCGGATGCGCGAAAGCATGGCTGATGGATCGATCGAGCCGACATCAAAGGTGAGTAAGAAAAGATTTTTCTCCTCTGAAATCACTCTGACCTGCCGCAGGCTTTGCCCGGCATAAGATTCCAGGAAATGTGCGACATCCACCGAAGGTTGTAAGTGAACAATGATCTGATCCTGTAACACATTCGCATCCTGGTCATTACGGACAGCAAGCCAACCATCCGAATTCTGCACCAGTGACTTTAACATCTTGATCAATTCAGCTAAAGCATCCGGATAGTCAAACCTTGCTTTGACGGTCTTTTCCCTACCCCGGTCCGGACGATAAGTTACATAGGTGGTTGATATATCTGAAACCGGACCATCGTACACTGCCTTTAACCCGGCAAAATCCAGCTCATTGAAGGCATCAACGATGAAATGGTATTGCCGTTCACTCAATGCTTTTCGAAAAGTACCTAACTGTTCTACATTGCTCTCTCCTTTAAGAATCATTTGCTGATCCGGGAAGATCTGCAGATGATATACCGGGCACCGGCCGAAACAAGCCGTGGTACGTAGTTCGACAATCGGTTCACTGGTGCTGCTTACGTCCCGTTGAGCAGAACAATTCAATAAACTAATCATCAATAATCCAAAGGTGATCCGATTCATTACGTATCCTTTTAATGGCATCCGGGCCCTGCCGGTGATCTAGTAAATCAACACTTTTTTAGTTAATTGATTCCCGGGAGTAATGATCTCCACAAAATAAATACCCAAAACCCAATTTGGAACACTTAGCGGCAACACACTACTTCCATATTCCATCTGGTGCAAGACCAACCTTCCGGTCACATCCCAGATGCGTACCTGAAAAGCTGCTTCCCCGGCATGTCGAAATTGGATCTCTAATTGGTGGTGTTCCGGCCGGTATATTACATGTAATTCCTGATCTGCAGACTTCCACCGCGGTGGTTGGTTACAACCGGCCGCTTGGTTAATCAATCCACTTCGGTACTGTTCAAGGGTATTCCGCATCACGTCAACCTGGTCCCGGGTGAACATGATCAAACAGGGGTCGTCGGTTAAATCCATATAATTCATAAACAGATCGTTCGATCCGCAAGAAGTCTGCGGATAGGCAGGACACCCCGAGTAGGGCCCGGCCTGCTGCGGTGTATCTGCCAGACCGTCGTCTTCCGTACAATCGCCCTGTTCCATACCCCAGAGATGGGCAAGGCCTAAATAATGTCCGGTCTCATGGACGGCGGTCTTACCCTGATGGAATGGATAGACCACTGACCCGGTGGTACCGAATACTTCCGGTGAAATGATGATGCCATCTTCTTCTGCATGGATCAATGTTCCCGGCATGGATGCCCGGCCCAGGAGGCCACCCAATTCCCCGACCCAGATGTTAAAATAGCGGTTGGGATCCCAGGCATCCTGACCACCCAGATCCGTGTAATGAATGCGGCGACGATTGTTATCCCCAAACAATAATCCGATGTTCTCCAAGTTGGTGGATGTCCGGGTGATCCCGGAGGAAATGGCTCCGGCCGGGGTTTGACTGGCCAAACAAAAACGAATGCCCGGTATGGCTACTAAGGAAGCAAATTCCCGGGGGAGGCCGGGAAGAAAATCACCCGGATTAGTGAAGGCCCGATTCAAGGCATCGATCTGAGAATGAATCTGGGCGTCACTGATGTTTTGGTCCGGCCGGCGATAAACGATGTGTACAACAACCGGCACCGTGAGTACATCACGCGTCTCCAGATGATACGGATGGATTTTCTCTTTCCAATCCAGATAACCATCCCACTGCCGGGGCACAAGATCAAGGTCACAACGGGTTTGGGCTTCCAGGCTGGGGAAGTTCGTCATGCCGATGATCGCGGAAAGGATGCCGATCCAACGATGTGTAAAAAGGATGGCTCGTTTCACTGTCCGGATTGCTGCCTATTGATGTCATTCGCTGGTCGTACGACGATGGCTATCCTGCGGTTTTTAAGCGCGCTTTCGGGTGAGTCATCGCTGTATAACGGTTCGTAATAACTCCGCCCGCACGCCGTTAACCTGGCGGGCTGCATTCCGTCCCGGATCATTTCCTTCACTACTTCCGTGGCCCATGTCATTGACAAATCCCAGTTGAATGATTCCGCACCCTGCCTGGATGTGTGACCTTCCACGAGGACATCCCATTCCGACGCGCTCTGAAGGGCATTGACGAGCGTTTGCAAAATGGACTGACCGGATTTTGCAAGCTGATTGGTTCCTGGCGAAAACAATCCGGATTGGGGTAAATTAACGGTGACCTTGCCCGATTCACTACGCAACGTGATCCCCGTCGAATCATTTTCCAGGGCGCGCGCCACGACCGCGCGAATACTGTCTGCCTGCATCTGCTGGGCATCCCAGGCTTCTAGCAAACTTTTGGCCTGCAAATCGCGGGGTTCCATGGCCTCCGTCAAATGGGCCAACCGGCTGTCCCGGTTTTCCAGTTCCATTTCTTTGTCCCAGATCTCCCTTTGTTTTTGTTCGATGATATGGTCTTTTTCCTGGATGACCTCCCGAAGTCGGTTCATCTCCTGGGAGCTGTTCTGAATCAATCGTTGCTTTTCGTCGATCGCCTGATCATACTGTTCAAGCAGGACATGGTACGTTTCATTCAATCGGTCGTATTTGACGACGAGCTCCCGCAGTGCCTGTCCGTTTTCCTCATAATCTTTCTGCAATTGCTGATAATCTCCTTGTAATCCCTGGTAGGTTTGCTCGATTTTCTGTAGCCGTTGCACCTCGATTTCCGATTGCTCACGCGCAATGTTCAGGGCCTGATATTTCTTGGCCGGGACACAACCGGCCAAAATAATAGGAATCAGAAATAGGGTGGCCGGGAATTGACAATGCTGGACCATACGGTAAACTTATATTTCAAAAGTAAAATTACGATAATCTGAAACCAAAGGAGAAAATCACCACGGTGAGGGCCAATATCCCGAAATTGGCTTACGGAAAAAACGCCACTGATCCAAAAAGATTGCCGGGCAACCGAAGATCAATCCTCGACTGCAATGAAAGCATTATTTTTAGACTTTAATCCGCCAGCATGACTTTTAAAGTACCTATTGTGCCGTGGTTGTTGACCCTGCTGATCTCCGGAATGGCAGCTTGTCGTCCACAATCCCCGGGAACTCAACCGGAGCGGATCTCCATCACCTGGCCGGACACACTCGGGATTCCTCCCTGGACGGTGGTGGTGCAGCCTGCGGGTGAACTCCCCTATTACCACCTGAATGATTCCGGCGACAATTTGCTTTTGGATAGCACCCTGGCCGCACAATGGGATTTTTTACCCTGTCCCGCCAACCTGGGGATCTTGCAACCACTTGATGGCGTTCACCCGGGCATAACGACGCTCATCCTGGCCACGCGGGTTCCAGCGGGCACCCGGCTGCAAATGCATCTACTGGCACTCTGCCAACTAAATACCAGTGATGGGATAAAAACCTACTTGGTGGGCTATCCTCACAATCCAAAATTACGCATCATCCGGGCCGGGAACTATCAGGATTTTTCTAC
>JAGQXC010000373.1 GCA_020436785.1 Saprospiraceae bacterium
CTGTTGGGCAGCCGATCGATGTCGGGCAGTTGCCCAAAGGAATGTAACTGCTTGTGGCAGTCGTGGAGGGACAGGTTTATTCCGGAATGTTTCTGAAGTTTTAATCCTGCCGGGGTCACTCGCCTCCGCCAAGGCTTGTGGAAAAGCTCACTTCATGTTTGGGGTGGGCTTTTCTGGTTTAACAGGCATCTTGCAGGTTGGGATGACTCACGTTTCTTTTATTATTATCCAACCGAATCCTCTCCTTTCAAAACTCACTGGTCCGTTTTACCTGAGGATTGATTATTATTGTCAGTGATAAACAATACCTAAACAAAGGATAGATCCCGCTGATTGCTCCTGCAAGGACTATTCAAACCATTTCAAGCTTTATGAAAGATCTACCCGTTTTGGTGCCAATAATGATCAAGAACATAAACCCTGAAGGGAGTTCTCTTCCGGCTAATTTTACCCTTGTAAACGACACCGTGTTTTTTACAGCAAGAGACACTTATAGTGGTCTTGCATTGTGGAAAACTGACTGTACTGAAAGCGGAACGATCCTGGTCAAGAGCATTCATAATCCATATATTATGAATGCCCAGATTCGGGATTTCATTGATGTAAACGGCACCTTATTTTTTGTGGCAGTTGACAAGGAAAAAATTGGCATGGATTTGTGGAGGAGTGACGGTACTGAAGCGGGAACATTCAAAATTAAAAACTTTATTTCTGAGGGAATACACCATCGAACTACCAATGTCAATCAATTAACCAATGTCAAGGGCACCTTGTATTTTGTCGCTGATGATGGTACACATGGCCGTGAATTGTGGAAAAGTGATGGCACTGAGGCGGGAACGGTCATGGTGAAAGATATTAACCCGACTATGGATCCTTATTATAAGGGGGCAAACCCTTCCCTTCTAATTAATTTGGATGGCACCTTATTCTTTTCGGCTACAGACGGCGTTCATGGCATTGAGTTGTGGAAAATCGATGAAAACGGTCAGGCCGTCATGGTCAAAGACATTAATCCCAAAGGAAATTCTATTTACTATCTCCATGACCCCGGACTAAAGGATATCAACGGCACCTTATACTTTACGGCAGATGATGGGGTTCATGGTTATGAATTATGGAAAAGCGACGGTACAACAGATGGCACGGTCATGATAAAGGACATAAGGACTGGTGTCCGAAATCGTTATGGAGAGTACATAGAAAAAGATTCAACCCCTAAAGGTTTTATCTATTTCAATGGGGCTATGTATTTTTGGGCGCCTAATGGTCTGTGGAAAACCGACGGTACAGAATCCGGCACAGTTCTGGTCAAGGGGAATACTCCTTGGTCGACTAGCTTCATCATTGTAAACGGTACCTTATTCTTTAGTGCCAATAAAAATAAAGATTATGAATTGTGGAAAATGGACCAACATGAAGAGCCTGTTAAGGTAAAAGATATTAACCCCTCCGGGTCTTCTGTTCCGCAACTTCTAACTAATGTGGACGGCACCCTTTACTTTGTAGCAAATGATGGAACGCATGGCCGTGAATTGTGGAAAAGCGATGGCACTGAAGCCGGAACGGTCATGGTCAAGAACGTCAACCAATCTAATAAAAAACTTAACGGAAATTACTATAATTTCATCAATTTAAACGGCATCCTTTATTTTACCCACGGTACCGAATTGTACGGTATTAATTTATGGAAAAGCGATGGTACAGAAGAAGGTACCATTATGATTGAGGGGATTAACACTACGGGGCTAAAAACTTTTGTTGGGAATTTAGCCAATATAAACGGCACCTTGTTTTTTACTGCTGATGATGGTAAACATGGTTATGAACTATGGAAACTGGCCCCACTGCCCTCCACCCTCGCCTACATCCCCAACCAAAACGTTAACTCCGTAAGCGTGATCAATCTGTCGGCTGAGAAATTCGGCCAAACGGAAGTGAGCATTCCGGTAGGCGATTCTCCTCGCGTGGTAGCCGTGAACCCGGATTTTTCACGAGTCTATATCGGTAACAGCGAAAGTCAATCGATCAGTGTGATCGATAGCTATACCAATACGGTTGCACATACCCTCGATGTTGAAGGTCGCCCACTGGCCGTGGCCCTAAGTCCGGACAATCAAAAAATCGTCGTAACCACAAACGATCTAACTACCGGACAAAACCCTAAGGTCCGTATTTATGATACAGCTACCTACGCAGCACTGGCTACTTTTCCGGTCGGATTCGATCCGGATGGGATCGCGTTTGCTCCGGATGGGACCATCTATGTGCCCAGCCATGATGCTTCTAGTAATGCCCAGGTCCATGTTTTTAAGGTCAATGCCTCCACCGGCCAGTACGAAGCACAAGCTGCTCTACCCATTACTGCTCAGGTCCGCCCGGAGGGGATCATCTATTTAGGCGAAGGGGCCGATGCTAAGCTATACATTGCTGCCGGCCTTAGTGGCGGCGCCGGATCTGTTATTGTCCTCCCTTTAAGCAACCCGAATTCCCAATCGTCCCTTCCCCTAGCTAATACCCCAAAGGGGATGGTGCTTTCACCGGATGGCTCCAAAATATACGCGGTGGAATCGAATGGCGATGTGCGCATATTGGATACATCGAAAGATGAACTGAGTGCCACCATCATTGATAGTTTAAGCTCAAATCCCGGGGGTGTTTCGATAACCCATGATGGAGCAACGCTACTGATCACCAATCCGAATTCTGACGAGGTTACAAAGATCGACCTCTTGACGAATGCTTGGGGAGGAAGAATAGACGTAGGTAGTGATCCGGCAGGCTGGGGAAATTTCATAGCTGGTCCGGTACAGCGGCCAGCTACGTATGTACCGCATACGGAAGTGCGGGCCTATGTACCGATATTTGAAGACGTCCGCCTGCATTCTTTGGGTAATGAAATACTGGCCGTGGTGGATACCCAAGCGGAGGTCGTGAAAACCTATACGCATGCAACTGCCAAAAACACCGGTGGAGATACAGTCGGGATGGCGCAAAGCGAAGTAAGCCCGGATGGCAAGCAGGTCATGCTCTCCTTCCTCAATTCTTCCACTCTTGCTATCGTAAATACGGAGACCAACCGGGTAGAAATGACCTATGAAATGTTGGGAGAAGTATTGGATATGGAATTCAAACCGGATGGCTCCCAACTATACGTCGCGACCAATTCGGATCTGAAGATAGAGATCCTGGATTTCGCATCCGGCGATAAACATTCTACGGGGGTCACTTTTACCGATCAGCTGCGTTCTTTGGTGGCCAGTCCGAATGGAAAGAAGCTGTACGGTATTCAGGATGTTCCTACCGATGCCGGCTTAGTGATGGTCGACATTCCCACCCAGACGAGCAAAACGCATGTCGCCACCGGAGAATCGGTCTTAGATGTGGTGTTCCACCCTACGGCAGATCGAGCCTACTTCTCCACCAATAATGGCTCCATCAAAACCATGAATACAGCCACCGATACAGAAGTAGCAGGAGGGGAGATCACGGGTCTAGGCCCAATCGGGGATATTGCGATCCATCCGGATGGAAATA
>JAGQXC010000374.1 GCA_020436785.1 Saprospiraceae bacterium
ATACGTTCATTTTGTAAAATGCTCTCCACTTCTCTCTTTCCACTTCATTAAGCGGAATGATGTCTGCGGCAATGCTGCGAGTGGTTGGTTCGTATTTTTTCTGAAATTCCTCAGGCAGTTCAAACGTCGCAAAGTAGAACCGGTGCAAGACACCTTCACTGGTGGTGCCATCGGGAAATTCAATATTGACAATGTCTCCCTCGTGGAGTTTTTTCAGATCTTTTTGATCGTAAAATGCCTTGATAAAAAGATTACTTGGTTTATGAATGGACATGACGGTCTCACCCTCCACAGCGACCTCATAATTCTCCTTCATGATCTGGGTGATGGTACCACGTATCGGGCTAATGTAGGGCTTCAACTGGCGTCGCCATTGATTCACTTCAGATTGATTGTCCGCCACGTACAATGCCCTGATGTTGATCTCCTGCTGGTCCAGCCAATCCAGATATTGGCGCTGGAGACTAATTTCTTTTTGAATGCTCAGGATCTGTCCGTTGTATTCGATGTCCCGGTGGCTGTACATATCCAGTTTATCCGCAGAATAAATGTCAAGCATGATCTCCTGTTTGACCCGTTTGGTCTCCGATGAATTGAGCTGGGCCATTTTCTCAAATTGTTTCAGGTCTATTTGCAACAATTCAATTTTGCGGCGGGTGGAAAGCCGGTCCTGATCGATCCACTGGGTACTCGGAGTCTTTACCGTTTGATTATTGACCTGAACAAACTGGGTCAGATCCCGGTCGAGGTACCAAAAGAGGGTATCTCCCAGCCTGATGGTGTCCCCCTCCTGTTTAAGCAATTCGATGACCTGGATGTTGGAGGTGAACATAATGTCCAACTTTTTAAACCGCACCTGCCCTTCTCCTTCAACGGTCGTTACCGTTCTCAAGGCATAAAAACCGATGTAGGCGATTCCCATGATGAGAATGGAAAGGTAAAGCAGTCGATCCCAGTTGACCTTGCGTTTCTGTGGTCTGATCTCCTTTAATACCTCGATCGGATTATTCCTCCTTTTAAAATCGGTACTCCGCATTGGCGCTAATCGTTTTTTCTTCCAGTTTCATCAAATCTTCCAGGTCATGCAGTGCAATTCGGGGGTTGTGGAATCGCTGATCCAGTGATTGACAAAACAACTCCAGTTCATAGCGGTCATTAAAATCCTGACAACGGATGGCAATGGTTGTTTTATCAGCCCCCAGTAAAAATGCTGCTTGTGTTTTACGCTCGATGAAATCGATGTCCTTATGTTCATAGGCCATCAAATACACATGGTTGGCTAATGTGTAAATGGCTTGTAAAAAATCATCCTGATAGGATAATGGAATGGAAACCGATACCTTATATTTCATGGACAGCCGGTGAATCATTTCGAGATATCGCGCCTGATAGACCGCTTTGTTTTCCTCCCATTCCTTCAGCGTATGCGGCTCCAGATCCAAATGAATTTCATCTACCGGTAAGTTCATCAGTGCAGGCAACGTCTCAGTAACGGGTTTTTGGAGCATGCTGTTATTACCTATTAAAAGGCTTACCTGAATGTCATCCTTGAATGCCAGGTCGTGCACTTCCTGAAATTTTTGCATCATATCCTGGCCGGTGCCGGCAGATACGATGAGTTCACTGATCCGGTTGATTTTTGCATAGTGCACGATGTAGTCCGGGCTTAGATCTTTGAGGGTTGCCGACCATACATACATGGCACGGGGACCGGTCTGAGGATTGAATAAGTTGTTAAAATCTTTGGGCTCCAGGTAATCGGTAATGTTCCCCTGGGGCAATTTGGAATGCATCTTTAACGCTTTCAGATACAGACTTTGCTGGATATCCAGCAATTCCAGATCGACGGCCAATAATTCATCAAATTTATCGACAATAAACTTCGGAGAATAGCCCGGATCTCCGAGGTCTTTTTGCCGCTCGCCACGCGCTATGGCTTGGGCCAATTTGAGTTTATTGTAGTAGAAATGGATAAACTGTTTTAAATCGTACCCGTATTCATAATACAGGTTGAGCATTTCATTAGCATCGTTATCAAACCGGGTAATGTATTCAACTTCTTCCAACTTTTTGTCCGCTTCCAGCTTCCGTTTGCGCTCTTTGGCATTAAAATCCAGAGGGATTTGCATCGACAATCCGGCTGAAATAAAGTCCCGGCTAGACCCTAATAGGGGCTGCCCGGCCAGGAAATTATAACGCACGGTACTTTTCAGGCCAACCCGGGAAGACCAATGGGATTGCAGGTCCATGGCTTGAGATTTCCATTTCAGTGCAGATTGCATTAGCGTACTATCGAAATAGATCTGTTTGATGCGATCAATGTCAATATCGAAGATGGGCAGTTCACCCACCTGGTTTGTTTTCCATCCATTGGGTAAATCCACCTGGTCGATGTAGGTCTGATAGGTATTCAGGAATAATTCCGCTTCTCCTTTACTGGATAGCAAGGTCAGAACATCCTCCCAATGGATGCGCTTGAGGTAAAACAACTGGAAGGCGATGGATATTTGTACATTGAGAAGATCAAGCCGCTTTTTGGTGACTTCGATCTTAGCCTGATTGAAGACGTAAATAATGTAATTGTACTGATACCGGTAATAATCATTGTGCCGGTATCGCAATAGATCCAGGGAGTCTGCTTTCCATGATGCCACACTGGCTTGCAATTGTTTTTTGTGGGAAAGCATTCCGTCCCGCAGCAAATTCCAATCCACACCGACCTGCCCGCGACTGCGATAATAAAGTCCATCCTCCAGGTCAAATACCGGATTCGCGAAATTCTGTTGCCAGGCAGTTGTCAATTGAAGACCCAAGTCTTTTTTTAACGCTGCATTCCGAGCCGAATATTGCTGCTGACGGGCGACGTCGGACACCTCGGCTAATGAGTCTATATCATAAATTTTGTGGAGAAAATCCGTTTCCTGTGCAAAGTGATTGGTCAGGGCAATATCTTCCAGATAGGAGGTAACCAGAGCGTCGAGATGTTGTGCAATGAACTGGACATCCTGCGCTATGATGACCTTACCCGTAAACAGGAAGACCGCTAACCATATGCTAACGAAATTGAATTTCATATACCTATACCTATAATTATACATTCAAAAAATGCGCCATGTTTGGGTAGAAAGATCGATGGTCCAAACATTACATAGATATCGTATACGTAAGTCAGCCAATAGCAGTGTATTGTAAATTTATCTGTCGGAGTATTTTTTCAAGGTAAATGTGGACCTACCGGTGTCCTCTTTGATCTCAATAAGTTTCTGAAGGGGAATTGGTGCATTACCCTTAACTTAGAAGCATGACTCAACAGTATTTAGTGACCTTTCACATTGACCAGCCCGTAGATGGAATATTTACCTCAAAAATACCCCATCAAAGACTAATCGTTGATCAACTGTTGCAATCCGGTAAAATGTTGATGTACAGCCTGACCAAAGACATGTCCACACTTTACATCGTTTTTCAGGTGGAAAGTACAGAGCAACTGGGTACCCTGATCGATACCTTACCGCTGAGTGAATACATGACCTGGGACTATCAGGAGTTATTCTTCCATTTAAGTACGGTGGTGTTGCCGGAAATCTCACTGAACTAACCGGTCCGGTCCAACCTATTTCAGTTTACAGGTCAAGCTCGCCAATACCTTGTCGCAAAATGATAATTTCATTGCCGGTGCAATCCAGAATGGTTGATGCTTCTGCATTTCCCATCCCTCCGTCAATCATAAAATCAACCCGCTTTTCAAAGTCCTCCTTTAATTCAAACGGGTCCAGGTAATAAGTATCCCATTCCAGCTCCGATTCCCGCTTGATACTCGTGGTGATTAACGGAAGGTCCAGCTGTGCTAAAATGGCTTGCAGAATGGCATGATCGGGAACACGGACGCCTATGGTGCCTTTTCGGTTCTTGATGATCTTGGGCAGTTCATTGTTGGCATTCAGGATGAAGGTGTAAGGTCCGGGAACATGCCTTCGAATGACCCGGAAAATGTGGTTGTCTATTTGTCTGGAAAACCTTGCCACTTGTTGGATATCACGACACAAGAGTGAAAATTGTTCCTTTTCCGGTTTGATATTCTTGATTTGACAAATCCGTTCGATCCCTTCCCGGTTATTGGCCAGACAGGCTAAGCCATAGACGGAATCGGTAGGAAAAATTCCAATTCTTCCTTGGCGCAGTTCGGTGACCACTTGATGGATCTTCCGCTGGTCCGGGTTATCCTGATGGACTTCAAAATAAATCATTTACTTATCCGGTATTCTACCATCGAAGGTAAGCAATTCTTGCCGGGAGAACGGTTGGGAAAAAAACATGGCAATCAGGAGTATTAAGGTTTTGCCTACGCCAGAGACCCTTCAACCAAATGGGCTGCTTTTGCAAGGAACAACTTCAAGGCTTGCTGTTTCCTACCATCGAAAGGATAGGAAATGTATTTTTCAAAGTATTCCAGTTCCACCGGACCGCCGGCAAATTCAACCACATGATTTACTCCCCAGCTGACCGCTTCATCAAATCGTTTCTTAAAAGAGGCATCGAGTGGATGTAGTTCCACCCAGACGGCAAACGCAAAGGGTAATCCGGTCCATTCGGTCCAGGCTTTGCCTAAATCCAGTTTGTACGGATACCGGTCATCCAATTGAAATGTCCGGTCACCAATAACCAGGCCAGCCTTTTTACCACTGATCTCCGCCTCAAAATGCGGATAGGCCGGCTCAAAGCGCAAAGGCAGCTTTAAGTAATCCTGTATAACCATTTGCGCCAGCAGGACCGATGTCCGGGATTGATAATCCAGGAAGACGGACTCACATTCTTGCAGAGGGACCTCACTGTACACCGCAACCGTGCGTACGGGCCCTTCCGCCCCAATGCACCAGCCGGGTAATAGACGATGATTGGGTAGTTCTGGCAACGCACCTACCGGTACCAGGACAAGATCCGCAGAACCAGTCACTGCCGCTTCCGCACATTTGGCAGGATGGGCCAATTCAATGATAACTTCTTCAGGCGTAAAATGCCGTTGAAGTCCTTCGATAAAAGGCTGGGTATTCAGGTACGAAACCGTAACGATGCGAACGGGGTTGCTCATGATTCCATAATTGGTTCCAGGTGGCGGACGTCATTTTCCAGCAACGTTTCATAGACGCCATCCGCCCAGGTGAAGCGATACAATCCGGTATTATGGTGGTTGTACAATTCCATTTCTTTCAATGGCCGTTGATGGATCAGGGCGAGCATACAGCGCATGGTCCGGCCATGAGAACAGACCAGAATGGTTCTTTCTTCTCTCACCGTCAGCCAGTCTAAAAATCGTTGAATGCGCCGGGCCAGTGCATTGGCACTTTCTCCGCCTTCAATGGCGAAATCGTAATTTTCTGCATCCCAAGCCCGGATCATTTGTTGGTAGGCCTCAGAAACCTCACCACCGTAAGCCATGCCTTCATAGCGGCCCCAGCTGATTTCATTGATATCCGGTGTGGCATAAAATGGGATGCCTTTCGTTTTAAATTGGGCCACCGTTTGTTGGGTGCGAAGCAAGTTGGAAGTGACCACCAATTCAAATGGGATTTCCTGGTAGGTGTCAAAAAAAGCCTGTGCCTGCATCAGGCCTAGCGCGTTGATGGAGGAGTTGATTCCCTGGCCTTGCACTCTCCCTTCCCGGTTGTATTCCGTTTCCCCGTGGCGGATCAGGTAAATCTGTTTGGTCATTATCGTTGATTGTTCGTGACCGGCAATTCAAGATAGCCGCTCCAGTTTTCATTCAGGTCCAGGTGTGAAAAGTCCTGGACGATACGGTATAAGGTATCCCTTTCTACCGGTTGACGGCCTACCTGCAAGATCATTTCGGCCAGTTGCCGGGTGGTGAGGCTGGGATTCTGTTCCTCCGATCCAGCCATCGAATAGATCTTAGTGGTATCGTCGATGGTTCCATCGAGATCATCCACCCCGTAGGCCAATGCCATCTGTGCGGTCGTACGGCCAATCATCGGCCAGTAGGCTTTGATGTGATCAAAATTATCCAGATAGATCCGGGAAACGGCATAGTTTTTCAGGTCTTCGATTACACTGACCTCCGGAAGATGGGCCATTTCATTGTCCTTGTTCCGGAATTTCAGAGGTATATAAGTCTGGAATCCTCCGGTTTTGTCTTGCAGATCGCGCAAAAGGCGCATATGATGAATGCGGTGGCTGTAATTTTCAATGTGTCCGTACAGAATGGTCGCATTAGAACGTCCGCCCAGATTATGCCAAATCTCATGGATCTTAAGCCATTGCTCGGCATTGCATTTGTCCTTGGCTATTTGATCCCGGACTTCCGGGTGGAAAATTTCCGCTCCCCCACCCGGCATGGAATCCAGTCCCGCTTCTTTCATGCGACGCATTCCCTCCTCGTAGGAGATTTTCTCTTTCTTAAAGATGTAATGGTACTCAACCGGAGTTAGCGCTTTAATGTGTAATTCCGGCCGGTGCAACTTGATCTTTCGGAACAGGTTCTCATAGAAGGTTACATCATATTGGGGCAACACGCCACCCACGATGTGTACTTCCGTGACCGGTTGATCGTCGTAAGCCCGGATGACATCCATCATTTCCTCCATGGTATATTCCCAGCCATCCTCGCGGTTTTTTATCAGCCGGGAATAGGAGCAAAAGGCACAGGTATAGATGCAAACATTGGTTGGTTCAATGTGAAAGTTCCGGTTGAAATAAGTCCGGTCTCCATGCCGTTTTTCCCGGATGAAATTCGCCAGGGATGCGGTAAAACCAAGTGGGGCCTTTTCAAATAGATAGAGACCATCCTCCTCATTGATTCGTTTGCCGCGGTATACTTTGGACGCTATTACCTCCTCTTCTTTATTTTGGGCTAAAGATTGCATACTGTTTTCCTGCATAAGAATTGTTGCATTTGAAACCACAAAAATAACAATGCTTCTTATATATTAGTTTGAAGCTAAATGACAATGCTCAGTATCTGCATTCCCATCTACCGGTATTCGGTCCGTCCTCTGATCCAGGCTCTGCAAAAAGAAATCACCGGATTCCGGTTGCCCTGTCAGCTGGTATGTGCGGACGATGGATCGGACGATGACACCTTATCCCGCAATGCATTCCTGGAAGAAGATCCAACCATCCATTACGACCTGTTACCGGCTAATATCGGACGTGCGGCCATTCGCAATCATTTGGCCCGGCAAAGCAAGTACCCTTTCTTGCTGTTTATGGATGCCGACGTAATGCCCGTCCATCCCGATTTCATCAGAAAATACCTGAGCAGCCTCGATCCTGGCGCCCTTCTTTACGGCGGCACAACCTATTTCAGCCAACCTCCGTCGGATCCGGCGAAACGTTTTCATTGGCGGTATGGGAAAGCTAAAGAAGAAGTGCCTGTTTCCCGGCGCAATCAACAGGAATACCGTACCTTTAAAACCAATAATTTTGTCATTCCAAAGGCCATCGTGGAAAAACATCCTCTGGACGAGCAATTACAAGGGTATGGGCACGAAGATTCACTATTGGCCCGCGAATGTGCCCTATCCGGAATACCGATCCGGCATCTGGACAATCCGGTCTTGCACCTCGGACTCGAAGATCAACCGGTATTGTTAGCCAAACTGGAGAATTCCCTGGATAATCTTTATGAACTTTACCTGCGCAACGAACTTCCGGATACCCCCCTCCAGGTGGTATTCCGTCCGGGACCAGTTCGCTGGTTAAGCGGCCAGCTACGTGCCTTATTGCCCACATTACACCGCAAATTAGCCGCTGAACCGGATATTAACATGGCGCTTCTTGACCTATACAAGCTCCTATATTTGAACCGGCTGCAGGAAAAAGATGCACCTTAAATCCCGATGATCAACCCGATGGTGGGCAAAACCTGCCCGGTCGCATCATTAATCGATTTCAGCAAATACCGCTGCTCGGCATAAGGAGCATCCGGATTGACAATGACCGGTGGCCCGACCGGAAGATTGTCGGAATCCAGAGGACGGTCCAGAAGTAATTGATCCCGGCCCACCGCGTTGCCAAATATATTTTGGACGTCGAGATAAAGATTCAGCGACCATTTAGCAAAATACCATTGCTTATCCAAACGCATATCCAATGTATTAATCGGATCATAACGCAGGGTGTTGATCCTGGTATAATCCAGAATCCCGCTGTTATTACGGTCCCAATTGGCCACCAGACTGGAGGCTTCGGAGAAAGGTGTATAGGGAATACCGGACTGGAAGCGCCACCGCAGTCCAACTTCCCAGTTCCGGGAAAATTTTTTTCCTCCGGTCAGGTTAATGATGTGACGGGAATCCCAGGAAGAAGGTGCATAGTTACCATCGCCATTGGTGAAGATGCTTTTACCAAAAGTATAGGCCAATATGCCATACCATCCTTTGTAAAACCGCTGCTGCAACAAAAGTTCCAGTCCATAACTTTTGCCATCGCTGTTGGGCAGCGCAGGTTCGTTGCCGATGATCCCAAAATCTCCCCCGATGTTTGCCAGAGAAATCTGATCCCTGAGCAGCAGCGGATAATTTGCGTATTTCTTGTAAAATCCTTCCAGGGTAATCTTCGTGTGCGCGTTCAGGTTGTATTCGAAGCCACTCACTACGTGCGTGTTCCGGATGTATTTTATCGAAGGCCGGTTCACCAGCTCCGCACCGGATCGGTAACCCAAAAGGGTATAAGGCGGTAACTGATAATAGATACCGGTATTGGCATTCCAAAACAAAGATTTGGACAACCCTACCGACAGGGCGATCCGGGGAGATAATTGTTGGAAGGGGTTGGACATCCCAGGTGCATAGGTGTTGCCATCCATACGCACTCCCCCACTCAACGTGATGCGGTCATTGCGCCAGCTTCGGGAAATCTGGGAAAACAATGCATATTTGGAAAAGCCCAGATCACTTTGGTAATTGATGTCCTCCGGACCGGAGCTGGTGTAGATCTTATTGAAGGTATTGTTATTGTACTTGACGTATTCATAACCGCCACCTACGTTTAATTTCCAGTCTCCGGTACGCAACGTGTGTTCAAAACGCAATTTATTTTCGATCTCCTGGCTATGATAGCGGATGATGAGATTTTCTACCGAACTTTCGTCGTTATTCCGGTATTTCTCGAACCGATTGTCCAGCATATTGCGGGACAGGACCCAGGTCGAATAACCTTGCTTGCCAAAATGCTTATACACCAGTCCATTCGTATAATTCCACTGAGTCTGGACCGGCAGAACCTGCAATAAAAATTGTTGCTGTTCGGTCTCATTGGCATCCAGGTTCAGTTTAAAATCATCGATCGCACCCAGGCCTACAAAATAGATTTCATTCTTGCTGTTGATTTTGTGTTTGACCTTAGCCTGAAAATCCGAATAAATGGGCAAGAAAGGCAATTGAAGGGCTTTAAACAAAAACTGTAAATAAGACCTCCTCGCCGATGCAATGAAAGTTGTTTGTTTGTTGATAGGTCCCTCGAGGGTAACGCCAAGATCGCTCGCCCCCACCGTTGATGTAAAGCCCAACCGATCTGACCGGCCATCTTTTTGCTTAAACTCAAACAAGGAACTAAGCATATTCCCACGGTTAGCCGGAAAGGCACTGGAATAAAAATTTACTTCCCGGATGAAATCCACATTGATGATGCCGGCTGGGCCTCCCGATGCACCCTGCGTTGCAAAGTGATTGATGTTAGGCACTTCCACATCATCGAGATAGAAACGGTTTTCATTGGGTGCTCCACCCCGGATAATCAGGTCATTGCGGAATGAAACCGTCGAGGTAACTCCCGGCAAACTCTGAATCACCCGGGATATGTCGCGGTTTCCGCCCGGGCTGCGCTTGATTTCTTCGGTTCCAATGGTTCTCAGAGAGACCGGACTCTCTTCCGTTTTGTTGAAAGGACTGGCCTGAACGACGACTTCCTGTAAATTTTCAGTGTTGGCATCCAGATAAATCTCGATGTTCGCCGGTTGGGAATTTGTGACTTTAAGTTGATAAATGTACTTCTCCTTGTATCCCAGAAAACTGACCTTGAGATCATAGATTCCCGGTTCCAAACCGGCGATCGTAAATACCCCTTCTTCATCGGTGATCTCTCCCCGTCCGGTTCCTTCGACCTGTACCGTTGCAAACGGGATCGGATCCTTATTAAGTGCATCCTGAACGGTACCTTTTATAATTCCGTTTTGGCCGGATAGCAATCCCAGGTAGCTGACAAAGAAAACAAGAAACCAGAACAATTTGTACGTCCCCATAGTCATTAAGCGGTTAACAATCCATGAAATGAAAATTTACATATTTTGTTTACCTTAAGTTCAGTTTTTAAACTCCGGGTTAATGAAGAAGCTAGGGTTCATCGCTTGGTGCATGATGGTACCACTATTGTACACTGCCCAGGTCACGATCAAAGGGGGGGTATTCGACAAAAACAACGGCGACCCGCTGATTGGTGCCAACATTGTACTAAAAGGCACCTCTACGGGAACCACTGCTGATTTTGACGGATCTTTTGAATTAAAGGTCGATGCCATTCCCGTTACAGTCATCATTTCCTATACCGGCTATGAATCATTGGAACTTGTCATTACCGAGGCCTCGGAAAAACTAACGATTGAATTGGAGGAAACCAGCTTGACCATGGCTACCATCGAGGTACGCGGACAACGGATTTCCGACAAACAAAAGGCATCCCCGCTTACGGTTGAGTCCATGGATTTGCTGGCCATCAAACAAACCCCATCGGATAATTTTTACGATGGCCTGGGCACGCTCAAAGGGGTGGATCTTACCGCCGCCAGTCTTGGTTTTAAAATCATCAATACCCGGGGATTCAATTCGACAAGTCCGGTCCGGTCCCTCCAGATTATTGATGGCGTCGACAATCAGGCGCCTGGCTTGAATTTTTCACTGGGTAACTTCCTGGGCACCAGCGACCTGGATGTCCTCAAAGTGGATTTAATCCAGGGAGCCAGTTCCGCATTTTATGGCCCAAACGCCTTTAATGGGGTCATTAGCATGACCACCAAGGATCCCTTTTATCAAAAGGGACTTTCCGCATCCGTAAAAGGAGGCGAAAGGGCGCTTTTTGAAGGGGCGGTACGGTGGGCGGACGCCCTAAAAAACAAAGCGGGCAAAGATGTATTTGGTTACAAATTCAATTTCTTCTACCTGCGTGCCGACGATTGGTTGGCTAACAATTACGATCCCATTTCCAACTCGGTGAGTTCAGCAAACAATCCGGGACGATACGATGCGGTGAACATCTATGGGGATGAGTATCAGGCAGGTATGGACCTGTCCACCGCCCCACCCTGGCGGTTTCCGGGATTAGGCGTATGGTACCGCACCGGTTACCGGGAAGAAGACCTCGTCGATTACAATACGCGAAACATCAAGGCCAATGCCGCATTTCACTTCCGTACCAACCCGGCCATGGAAGCCGAATCACCGGAATTGATCCTTTCCGGCAATTTTGGCAACGGTACAACGGTCTATCAGGGGGACAACCGGTTCAGCCTGAAAAATATTTTGTTTTTCCAGAGCCGACTCGAATTCCGCAAACGCGATAAGTATTTTATCCGGGCCTACCTGACCCAGGACGATGCCGGCAATTCCTACGACCCTTATTTTACCGCCTTGCGCCTGCAGGAACGGGCAAAATCAAACTTTGACTGGGCGTCCGATTACATCCTCTTTTATCGCAATAATTACGAAAAGAAAGCCAATGAGTTGGGTTATCCCAAACTGCAGACCATCATCAATCCCGATGGCACGTTCAGTTTTTCCTTTGACCAGGCTGCTGCGGATCTGTGGTTAATGCAATACCACGATTCCTTGGTCACCTGGCATACGAATTCTGAAGCGTATGCCAACACTCGGAATCCTTCCCTGCCATCAGCCAATACGGATTTTCTACGACCCGGAACACCGGAGTTCGAAGCTGCATTCAATGAGATCACCTCCAAATTGTCCAACACGGATGAAGGAGGTACCCGCTTTTACGATCATTCTGCATTGTACCATATCCACGGAGAATACACCTTCAATCCCACCTGGGTAGACCGATGGGTGGTTGGAGCCAATGCCCGGTTGTACACACCCCAGTCGAAAGGCACGATCTTTTACGATACGGCAGACATCAAGATTACCAATTTTGAATATGGCGTGTACACCGGCGCTGAAAAACATTTTAACGACAATACCTGGACATTGAGCGCTACGGTTCGCCTGGATAAAAACCAGAATTTTGATTTTCTGGTCTCACCGGCCGCCTCGGTCGTCTACAAACCGCGCGCAAACAATTACCTGAGGATCAGTTTTTCCTCAGCCATCCGCAACCCGACTCTTACGGACCAATACCTGAATCTGAACGTTGGCCGGGCCACCCTGGCCGGAAACCTGAATGGCGTTGAGGATCTGATCACCCTGAGTTCATTTAGTGAATACCGTAAAAAGCTGGATATCAAAGAATTGGTTTATTTTAACATCGACCCCGTACGTCCGGAACGGGTTAAAACGGCAGAACTGGGTTACCGCACCACCCTCTGGAACAAGTTGTATGTCGATGCCGGCTATTATTACAGCATTTACAACGACTTCCTGGGATTCAACATCGGCCTGGATGCCACTTTCGATCCCAACTCCGGGCTACCTTCGCGCATCTCCGCTTACCGGTATGCTGCCAATTCGACCAATCAGGTCACTACCCAGGGGGCGAACATTGGCCTCAATTACTATTTCGCCGAATATTTTGCCGTCAATGGAAATTACTCATGGAATCGACTGAACAAAACATTTGAAGACGATCCGATCATACCTGCATTCAACACTCCGGAACATAAATTCAATGTTGGACTTTCCGGAAGAGATGTCATTTGGAAACTCGGAAACCGTGCTTTGAAAAACTTTGGATTCAATATCAACTACAAGTGGATTCAGGGTTTTGTGTTTGAAGGATCGCCCCAGTTTACCGGCATCATACCCGACTACGATCTTCTGGATGCACAGGTCAACTGGAGCATCCCAAAACTGGATTTAACGGTCAAGCTTGGAGCCTCTAACTTATTGAACAACAAACAATTCCAAACATATGGCGGTCCACGCATAGGTAGACTTGCATATATTTCGTTTCTGTATGAAAACAAGAAAAATTAATTTGCTAATATTGCAAAGAGGATAGCATCTATCTCATTACATCTTAATAAAATTTAGGTTTATGAATTGGAAGTTCTTTACACCCTTATTTGCGTTGGTACTCATGGTCTTCGGCCAGTTGAATGCCCAACGATACCTGAGTCCGGTCTTTGAGTCGGTCAATGTAGCGAGCGACGCCCCGTATGGCGTCAATTACACAGTATTATACTACTCGACGGTGGGGAAGACCGTGCCGGAAATCTTAAAAATGGACATTTATGCTCCGCAGGGGGACAGTATTACCGAACGCCCCTTGGTGCTGTTGTTCCATACCGGGAACTTCCTTCCTCAGGGCCTCAATGGCGGTGTGACCGGTGTAAAAACCGATTCAACTCCTGTGGAAATTGCCACCCGCCTGGCCAAGATGGGTTATGTCGCGGCTTCCTGTGATTATCGCCTGGGATGGAATCCCCTGGCAGCCACGCAGGAAGAGCGTACCAATACGCTGATCAATGCCGCCTACCGGGGTGTACAGGATGCACGAACCGCCATCCGCTTTTTCCGGTCCAGTTATGAGCAAGGTAATCCCTATGGCATCGATACCTCTAAAATCGTATTGTGGGGTGTGGGCACCGGTGGTTACATTACGCTGGCTGCGGCAACATTGGACAAGTATACCGATGTACTGATCCCCAAATTCATCGGATCGGATGTTACCGGTGACGGACAGCCGGACCCCATGGTCATTGAGCCGATCAACGGCGACATCTACGGGACTTCTTATGGTATCCTGCCTACGACGAATGATACCTTCTGCATCCCCAATCATCAGGGATACAGCAGCGATTTCGATTTGTGCGTGAATCTGGGTGGTGCACTGGGTGACACCTCCTGGCTGGATGCCGGAGACCCCGCCATGATCGGGATCCAGGTGCCGACGGACCCGTTTGCGCCCTATAAAGAAAACATACTTATCGTACCTACCACCGGCGAGCAAGTGGTCGAAGTACAGGGAAGTTATCTGGCCATTCAGAAAGCGGATGCGTTGGGTAACAACCAGGCAATGATCGATGCCAATATCGACGACCCAATCACGCAGGAAATCAATACCCGTAACGATGGACTGGAAGGGCTATGTCCTTTGATCGGCCGGGTGGGAGAAGACAGTTCTCCCTGGAGCTGGTGGAATGCCGCGTACTGGTCAACGGTTGCACATCCATTTTGTACTGATCCAGTACCAACATGCAGCTTTCATACTATTGGCTTACAATCAAATCCTGATATGTCGGCGGAAAAAGCCCGGACCTACATCGACACGATCATGGCGTACTTTGCACCGCGTGCTGCCGCCGTATTAGGACTTACCACCACCTCCTCCGTTGACCTGCTGACCGGTCCGGACGTACAGTTGCGTATTTCGCCCAATCCGGCAACTTCCAATCTGCGGATCCAAACCGGAGGAGATAACCCCATCCTGGATGCCGCCATTTTCAACCTGGCTGGCATGCAGCTGTACGGTAAAAATGGCTTGAACCACAACCAAATCGAATTTGACCGGGGCAATTTACCCGCCGGTACCTACCTGTTGCGTTTGCGTTTCCAACAAGGGGTGGTCACCGAGAAAATCGTTTTTGTTGATTAAATGAAATCACAAAAGATCTATTAATTTAAGGGGTTTTCCTAAACTTGGGAAAGCCCTTTTTTTATTAACAATTAATACTTTATTCATGAAAGCGACGACTTTTAGTATCAGCCTGGGCGGCTTGCTTATCTTCCTGATGGCAGCCTGCAGCAGCAGTAAAATGGCTACCGCACCTAAAATGTTTGATCCCTCCGGAACCTGGAGTTATACAGTTTCCAATACACCGATGGGAACGATCACCGGCACCCTCGATCTAACGAAACAGGGCGATCAATGGTCGGGAAAAATGTCGTCTTCCCTGGGTACTATGCCTATCGAAAGCATCGAGATCACCGACCGGAACATTCTGGCCCGATTCACCTATGATGGTTCGCCGATGCGTCTGGAAGGAAATTTTGATGCGGACGCAATGCTCAAGGGGAGCATCGTGAGCGATTACGGTTCCTTCCCCATCAGCGGTACCCGCTCCAATTAACCCTACCCCTCAAAAACAAAGGCTTCCTGGTGGACCAGGAAGCCTTTGTATAATTTTTTTGAATCACTTATTCATGCCATGACGGGATGTGCAATTGGTACCACCCAACCAAAGCGGTCTTCCTCTTCGCCGTGACGAATGTGTTCCAGAGTCGATTTTAATTTCTTCGACATTTCCCAATTGGATTCGTCAAAGGTCATATCCAGATCCCCGTAGGTAAGAAGACAGACTTGCGAAGCCACCGCAGCGGTTCCGGATCCGAATATTTCAATGAGCTCTCCTTTCCGATAGCCCGATGCGACCTCATCAATGGAGATGGGGCGCTCTTCGACTTGATAGCCCCAATCGCGCAGAATGTGAATGAAACTGTCCCGCGTGATGCCTTTCAGGATCGCACCATCGGTGGCCGGGGTGACAATTTTATCTTTAAATACAAAAAACAAGTTCATCGTCCCAACTTCCTGAATGTATTTGAACTCATGGGCATCCATCCACATCACCTGATCATAGCCTTTCTCTCGCGCCAATTTGGCTGGGAGCAGTGAGGCTGCATAATTACCGGCGGTCTTGGCTTCACCGGTTCCTCCGGCGACGGCGCGCACGAAGTGATCTTCGACGATAAGCTTGACCGGTTGTGAATAATAGGGACCGACCGGCAACGTCAGGATCAGGAATTTATAGGTCTGGGAAGCCGCAACGCCAATGTATTCGTCGGTGGCAAACATGATGGGACGAACATAAAGGGAACTACCCGGTTCATTCGGGATCCAGTCACGCTCTAAAGAGACCAAAGCCTCCAGGGCATCCAGAAAAAGATCTTCCGGAATGGAGGGCATACTCATGCGGGCGGCCGAAGCATTCATCCGGTGGGCGTGCATTTCCGGCCTGAATAACAAAGGGTTGCCATCCTTGTCAGCAAATGCCTTCATGCCTTCAAAGATGGATTGGCCGTAATGAAGCGCTAAATTGGCCGGATGGATGGCCAGCGGTTCTACCGGACGAATGTTGAAATTGGTCCATTTCCCATCCAGGTAATCGGCTTCAAACATGTGATCGGAAAATACCCTCCCGAAAGGGATGTGCTTGAAGTCAACGGTTGCTAACCGAGAGTTTTTGGTTTTATTTATTTTTATCTGATTGGCCATAGGGCTTCTTTTGGTTAAATTTACAAATAATCACTTTATATTTCAATCGGTTACAATTACACATTATTTTAATATATTTTTCCACGGGAGTTGAAAAATCCAAAATATTATTTTTCAATGGATGCATTTTCAGTGCCAATATTTGCCGTTTCTGAACCAAATCCGGAATTAATCACACCCTCAGGAAACGGAGAAAAAGGTCTGTTTGTTCTTATGTCCGCCCGGGAATGGCCGGACAGTCAGGCTTTTCTCCGAAAAATTCTCGGGGCCATTCACTTTGATATCGACAAGGATGTGCGTATCTTCCCAATAGACGACCAGCCTTTCACCTGGAATATATTTCAAGCTTACCAACCATTCAATCACCTTTGGATTGCCGGAGAAGGATTGCTGACTGTGAATCTGGAGTTTAATCCATATCATTGGGTTTCGATCCATCAAAAGCATATTATCTTTACGCATGCACTCACTCAAATAGAAAATAATGCCACCTACAAAAAGCAATTGTGGGATGCCTTGAGAGCGATGTATTTAGAATGAACGAACAATGCGATTAATTTTTGCCACACATAATCCAAATAAAGTCCGGGAAATCCAGTCCATCGTTCCCGGCTATATTAAGATCCAGAGCCTTGCCGAACTGGATTACCACACGCCCATTATTGAATCGGGATTCAATCTGGAGGAGAATGCACTGATGAAAGCAAAAACGGTTTACGATCAGTTCAACCGGGCATGTTTTGCCGAAGATACCGGTTTGGAAATTGCCGCATTGCATGGGGCGCCGGGGGTGCATACGGCTCGATTCGCCGGAGAAAATGCAACTGATGAGGAAAACATCCACAAAGTACTGGCTGAACTTGGTGAAGAGACGAACCGTAAAGCGAGATTCCGGACGATCATAGCCCTGGTCATGTCACCTGAAGAAATTTACATGTTTGAAGGTCTTTGTGTTGGGCACATCCTGAATGCTCCGCAAGGAAATCACGGATTCGGCTACGACCCCATTTTCCAACCGAACGGGTATGATAAAACGTTTGGTGAAATGACTGCTTCAGAAAAACAAGCGATCAGTCACCGGACCCATGCTTTTGAGAAAATGAATACTTTCCTGGTCAGATATAGAAGTCCAAGATAACCAGGGTTCCGAAGACCACACTTGCGATGCCGTTAAAGGTAAAAAACGCCAAATTCACTTTGGTCAACCCATATTTGCGGATGATGCGATGCTGATAGATCAGCATGACGATGAACAGGAGCACTCCAAACCAGAAAAGGACAAACAATCCCGGATAAACCTTCACCATAAAATATCCGGTAATTATCAGGATCATTGCAGCAAGCAGGTGTGCTCCACGGGCGTACCCCAGCGCTTTGTCGCGGCCAAGCCAGGCAGGCAATGACTTCAAATTCAGAGACTTGTCAAAATCCTCATCTTGAAGGGCATAAATGATATCAAATCCGGAGACCCACAGCAGGACCACCATTCCCAATAAAACCGGCCAATAGGCAAAATGACCGGTGACGGCCAGATAGGCACCAACCGGTGCCAATCCCAGGCCCGCTCCCAGTACAAAATGTGACAATGGGGTGATTCGTTTCATGTAGCTGTACCCGAGAATCACAAATAAGGCAACCGGAGACAACAGGAAACACCAGATGTTGATAAAATAAGTGGCCGCAATAAACAAGGTAATGTTGAGCAAGATAAACCATCCCACCGATCTCCGGGATAATACGCCGGCGGGCAGCTCGCGGTTTTGGGTTCTGGGATTTTTAGCATCGACATCCTGGTCAGCCCAACGATTAAAAGCCATGGCTGCATTGCGGGCGGTGACCATACAAGTTATTACCAGAGCCAACAACCGCCAGGGAAATCCTCCTGTGGTATCCTGATAGCCAAGGAAGAACCCCACCAATGCAAATGGCAGGGCAAATACGGTGTGACTGATTTTCACTAGGGACAAAAACTTCCGGACCACGTTGACGTAATTTGGTTGGCTAACATAAAAAAAATGCCCATGGAAGCAGAGCACCACGGGCATTTTCTTTCGTATGCGATATCGATATTATCCTTCTTTTTTCACCACTTCACCTTTCAAAGTGACCTTGGTCTGTGCAGGATTTGTGTTGGCCGTAACCGTAATCGGTTTGCTTTGGGTACCTGATTTTCCACGGCTGTTGAATTCAACTGAAATTTCACCAGTTTCACCAGGAGCAACCGGATCGGTCGGCTTCTTGGGAACGGTACAGCCACAAGTAGAACGGGCATCGGTAACGATCAGAGGCTCAGAGCCGGTATTCTTAAATTTGAATACGTGCGTAACCACTTCACCTTCCGAAACGGTACCAAAATCAAACTCATCTTCCATCCACTGAATCGAGGTGGTTGGACCAGCGGGAATTGCCGGCGTTGATGGAGTGGTCACCGGAGTTGCCTCACCGGCAGGAGAGGTACTGGCCGCATTGCTTTCCAGCGCCTCGCGGGCTTCATCACGAGCTTCCGATGAACTGTCGCTTTTACAAGCAACCACAAAAAGACCAAAAGCTAAAAAAAGAATTGATGCAAAACTTTTCATTGTCTAGGGTTTTAAATTTTCAAGTTACAAAAATAGCACGATTTACATATCTCGAAAGAATAACATATGAAAATGTTTTCTGTCCAATGTATGCACTACAAAGGTAATGCCTGATGCTATTATTCAACGTTAAGCATTGAGCAAGAATTGTTAATAAGGCGTTAACATCAAATATTTTACTATCTTAGGTCGCTGAAATGAGAAAAGGTCCCTAGAACTTTATCTAGAAACCTTTCCATTCCGGATATGAGAGCTAAAAGAAATTGTTCATTTACTAGGCGAATGAAATCATTCGCTTTTTACTTTTCCCACCAACCTGCCAAGGTCGTATCATTCTGCAAATCCTACCGATGACAGCGTATCCTGATGGAATGCATCGGATTTGAAATATTGCTACCGGCATCCTAAAAGATCGATCGGAAACTCAGTTTTACTTGGGAATTGCATTATATTTACAGATTCTCTGAGTAATGCGGTTTTTCCGATTTCATGATTCGAAGGAGACTCAGCGTTTTACGAAACCTGCCTGAGTCTCCTTCTTTTTTTTTGTACAGGCTATGTTCTAAGAGATTGATCGCAACCAGGGACGAACCGCTTTTCTCCCAATTCAAAACCATCCTATCTGCTCCCAAAAGGATCTTTTTGATCTTGCACAAGATCAAATATCCCTTGGTCTTGATTTTTCTGCCAATAATGATGATTTGCTTAATCATTTCTCTCTGACTCATTGCGGTTTGCTTCCACGAAGCTAATCATGGTGGGAATACCGTGAAAATCAATAAATGGAACCAATGTGATGGCCAAACCTCGGTTTAAAGCAAATAAACTATTAAAATTCAACGGATTGAGTCACTTCAGATTGTGGCCCTCCAAGAGCCCGGACCCTTAAAATTGATCCTATTTTGACCTGATGTAGTCGATGAAATCCTGTTTTCCCAGGACATTGAGGCATTCACTGCGCTTTAGTCCGGCTTTGCGGGCAGCGGTGATTCCATAGGTTATGTCTTCATATCCACGCACGCTGTGTGCATCCGGATTAATGGCAATACGCACTCCTTTATCACAGGCATATGGAATCCAGGTCCAATCGATATCCAGCCGGAAGGGATTTGCATTGAGTTCAATGCTCACCTGGTTGGATGCGCAGGCATCAATAACTTTTTGATGATTGACCGGATAACCGGCTCGGGATAATAAGAGCCGCCCGGTCAGGTGGCCAAGAATATGCACGTTGGGGTGTTCGATGGCGCGGATCAAGCGATTGGTCGCTTTTTCCTCATCCATCTTGAGCTGGGCATGAATCGATGCGATCACCACCTCAAATTCACGCAGGACATCCGAATCGTAATCCATAGACCCGTCCGTGAGAATGTCGCACTCGATGCCTTTCAAAATGGTGAACGCATGATTGCGATTCCAGGCATCGATGGCATCCCACTGATTCCGTAGTCGATCGACGGTCAAACCGTTGGCATACACCGCACTCTTGCTGTGATCGGTTATTACCAGGTATTCGTATCCTGATGATTTTGCTGCAGCAGCCATCTCATCAAGGGAATTGATTCCATCGCTGTACGTCGTGTGCACGTGGATCATTCCTTTGATGTCACTTGCACGGATCAACGCATCTGGATCGAAGGTCGAATAATCCGGAATCCGGAGGTCCCGGCATTCGGGTGTGATGTAAGGAAGCTGTAATGCATTGAATACTTCTGCTTCGGATTGAAAAGGCTGGGCGGGCATTTCGAAAGATTCCCACATGTGGCCTCCGGTCGTTTTCGCCAATTCGCTGCCCCAGTTTGCGTCATCTGCACCATAAAACCGCACTGGGTAAATCTCATCAAAAATACCAGCCAGTTCACCATTGCTTTGCTGGTAACTGGTAAACAACTCACTGGCCCACGTTCCAATTTGCTTCAATTGAACCGTAGGTACTAAAAATGCTATTTCGGAAAGAACTTGCATGCGGCGTCGGAAGTCTCCGGTGGGCTGCCCTTCCCATTCCGGCACGATGGCTTTGATGCGTGTAAGAAGGCGCTCCGCCACCACATCAAGTGTCGCCAGACGAAACTGCCCCTTTGCTTCCTGGAAATACTGGATCTTCTGCAGAATGTCTTCCTGGGTCTTGACACCAAATCCGGGTAGTTCCAGAAGGCGATTTTCCAGAATGGCATAACGCAACTCTCCGACGGATTCGATCTGCAAGTGGTCGTACAGCATGCGGATTTTTTTCGGTCCGAGACCTCTTATGGTTAGCATTTCCTGCACTCCGGCAGGAGTCATATCCTGGTATTTACGCAGCGTCCGCATTTCCCCGTGATCTTCCAATTCACGGATCTTCCCAGCCACGGCACTTCCGATGCCTTTGATGGACTGCAACTGCTCCTCCGTTAATGTTCCGACTTCTTCATTTAACTTGCGAAGGGTGGCATAAACATTTTGATACGTGCGAATCTTAAACGGATTTTCACCATGAAACTCCATCAATTGGGCCAGCTCCTGAAACTTACTTCCAATCTCCTTATTGGTCATGATCGACGAGATCCAGAAATGACCGGATCACTGTTTGATAAAGCTGAGAACTGTCCGAGCTGAAATAAGCCTGGGGGTTCACTGAGGAGTGGAAAACAAACGGATGCGCACCGGCATCCTGATAACATTCAATGTGTACCGGTTCCAGTTGCTGATTGGTTGTTACATCCAGCGCATAAGCCGGCGATTGCCCGGTGGGTCGAAAATCATCGGCGAAGTTCGTTCCATTCAGAAAGCGCAGCCCGGAAAGATAATTTGCAACTGAAGCAGAATCCAGAGGGGTCCCTCCCATGGCCCATTGACCATTGGCATCTTTGATCAGCGCATAATTACCTGGCATTCCGGTTCCCTGTAAAGTCAAGGATTTTACATCGGCCGGGGATATTGCCGCCAGCGTCTTGTCACGGAATGAATTGAAGTCACGGGTAAAGCTCATACTCAGGAATCCATCGACGGCATACACGGCATTCTCTCCGGATTTGCGTACGTAAGAAGTCCCAGACCGGGTGGCTTGATTGAAAGCAAACCTCCCGATCATCAAATCGGCGAGGGTCTTCCCCTTCCCGGTTGCAATCACCTGCGTACCGGAAGTATCGGTCACCTCATAATCGGCCCATTTGTCCGGAGAGGTGGTAATGATTCGTTGAGACTGAATGGAAGCCAAACTGCCGATTACACCCTGAGCAGCTGATTTTAAAGCCGGCGCTTCATTCCCTTGCCCATCTTCAACCTTCCAACTGCTGCCATCGCGGGTGAGTGTGACGGTACCGCTTTTACCGGTCATCACTATCTTGTCAACAACTGCCGTATCCAGCGTGAGAATGTTTGAATCAAAATTACGTTCGCCCTTTCCGGCAATCATCCGGCCCAGCAGGTACAAGGCTACCAGGACAACCAATAGTATTGCTAATCTTTTGTTGTTCATAAGCTATGATTTCACCAAGCGATTATCCAAAGTTTTCTTGCATCCGTTTGACCCTGATCGCCCGCTGACGTTGCGAACGAATGAATCCGTAAAGGATGATCAAAACGATCGGGAGAAGAAAATTAAGCCATTTGATCAATGTACGGGTCCCATCTTCTATATCGTCGATTGGCCGGGTAACCACCGCCTTGGTCCGTAAGCTGACCAGTCCGGTGTCGTCACAGAGGTAATCGACCGTGTTGGAAAGCAGATTGACATTATCCGGAAGCGCACCTTGCTGGCCACTCACGGCGAAATCCCCATCGGTATAGACCACCAGGCGAGATGATATGCCACTGCGTAATTGCTGCACCATGGCACCTACCGTCAATTTATGCATGGGGAAATCACTATCCTGCCATTTACGATTGATGTCAAAATAAACCGGTGCCCGTTCAATTCCTGAATTCTGAGAGGTCTCCAGGATAGAAGTAAATTGTTGTGTACTGTCCCCGGACGGCCGGATAGGACTTGCAAACTGCAACATAACCTGTTCCAGTCCATCCGTAATCGGATTTCCATTGAACGATTGGATCATGGGCAGGTATGGGAATTGAACCGGAAAGCGCATTATGCTCTGTTGTACGGTTACCGTCCCGCATTTCGCGTCAATGATGAATGCCGGCTCCACCTGCATGCCCTGAGTTTGTAACCAGGTCGTCATGTCCTGATTGGTGGGCGATCCCTGGGCAGTTTGAAAATTACCTTCCACGGCATCGTATGCGATAATGACCTGACCACCCTTGTTGAGATAATCCGAGACTTTGGCAAACCGGTCGGGAGCAATGCTGTCAACAGGCTTGATCCATAAAACCGCTTTATAACGTGGTGCAATTTCATTGGCGGTGGCCAGATTAACGGTTTCGATCGAGTACTGCACCGACAACGATTGATACAACTGACCCAATTGTTGCAGATCGGGCTCACCCTGACCCTGGATGATCCCGACAAAAGGCTTGTCGGAAACAGTCATCTTTTTGATATTGGTGGTCAGATCATACTCCATCGAGGTTCCCGGTTGAATGAATGGAATGACCTCCTCCTGATCCCCATATTTCAGGACAGCTGCCAGGAAAGCCTTCTGTTGTTTGGACTGATCTTTTTCCCTTACCGAGATCATGATCGGTTGTATCCCTTGCTGGGCCAACTTGTTCTCCAATTCAGGATCAGTGCCCGGATCGATGAATTCATAATTGACATTCCCCTTCGATCGCGTGGCATATTCGGCCAGCATTTCTTTAAAATCCTGTTTTGTTTTTAAAATGTCGGCGGGAAGGTCCGTAGAAAAATAGGCCGTAATGGTTACAGGATCCGACAAGTTTTTAAGGACATTTTTGGTGGCCTTACTCAAGGTGTACTGCTTTTCCTTGGTGATGTCAAACCTTAAAAAATACCGGTTGCTGAGTATATTGATCATGATCAAAATACCGGTAATCAACAAGGCGGAAATGGTTACATTTTTCTTCATGGTCCGGAAGTTTTGAACTTAACGGTTTTTGATCGCCAGTTCGGCAAAGAATATTCCTATGGCACTGATCGAAAAGAAATAGATCAGATCTTTTGAATCCAGCACTCCACGCTTAATCGAATCAAAATGGGTATTTATGCTCAGTGTATTCAGTAACTCCCCGATGAACCCGGTAGTCCCACCGGAAAGCATGTCAAAAATAAACTGGAAACAAATACCGATGATCAGCGCCAGGATAAATGCCACGATCTGATTATTAGTCACCGAACTCGCAAATAACCCGATTCCGATGTATGCCGAACTTAGCAGGACCAAACCGAGGTATCCGCTGATGGTTGCACCGTGGTCCATATTGCCCAGTCGACTAACCGTCACGTAATACGGGATGGTAAACAATAGCGCAATGATCACCAGTAACAGGCAACCTAAATATTTACCCAGTACGACTTCCCGGTCCGAGACATCCTTGGTCAATAAGAGTTCAATGGTCCCGGTCTTCTTCTCCTCGGCCAGCATGCGCATGGTCAATGCCGGAATGAAAAAGAACAGGGTCCATTTGGCAGTTTCGAAAAAGGCAAGCAAATCGGCTTGTTTCCGGAAAAACACATCCGAGCCCTGCAACCAGGTAAAAAACCCGGTAAAACCCAGAAATGCCACCAGGATCAGGTAGGCAACCAGGGAATCGAAAAATGAGTTCAGTTCGCGTTTTGCGATGATCCAAACTTTCTCCATAATGGTTTGGTTTAGAATTAATTCATGGTTAAATCACGGAAAATATCTTCGAGTTTGGTCTCCAACGGAGTTAACTCAAGCAGGATCCAGCCTTGCTGAACGCACAGGGCAAAGATGGCCTCACTGGCTTCCCCGTTGCTCTCAATGACAAAACGCTGCTGATCACGGTTTTCTATCCTGACTTTTTTGACTAAAGGCAATGACTGCAAAGCCTTAAAAGCCGAGTCGGTGTCCGTACCTTTCAACCTCGTCCTGGTCAGATTATTACCCTGAGCCTGGGAACGCAATGTGGTGGCGGTGCCGTCGGCGACAATCTTACCCCGGTTGATGATCAGGATCCGGTCGCAGGTGGCTTCCACTTCTGGGAGGATATGAGTGGAAAGGATCACGGTTTTTTCCTTTCCCAAATGCTTGATCAGGTCACGGATCTCCACAATTTGATTGGGGTCCAATCCCGTTGTGGGTTCATCAAGGATCAGGATTTCCGGATCGTGGATCATCGCCTGGGCTAATCCCACGCGCTGACGGAAACCTTTCGACAATTCGCCGATGTTTTTATGTTTTTCGACATTCAGACCGCAAACCCGGATCATTTCGCGCACGCGGTCGTTGATGCGATCCTTCGGCACGTCCTGCAGGGCGGCACAGTAGGCCAGATAATCATAGACCGGCATTTCCTGGTAAAGGGGGTTGTGTTCAGGCAAATAACCGATGTAGCGTTTCAAGTTGGTCTCTTTGACCGATTGCCCGCCCAGACGGATGTCCCCATCATCCAGGGAAAGGTACTGGGTGATCATCTTCATCGTGGTCGTTTTCCCGGCACCGTTCGGCCCGAGAAATCCAAGAATTTCGCCTGTTTTAACTGCAAAGGAAATCGAGTCAACAGCTTTTTGCGGGCCATAGTATTTGGTGAGGCCCTCAATCTGAATATCCATTATTTCCGGAATTTCTTTATTGACAATGAACACGGTTACAGGTCACATAAAAGCGCCCAGGGCCGCAAAATTAGTAAACGCCTCACAGTCAGGCAATGGAAACATTAAAAAATGGAACATTGGTGGAAATACCTTGAAACAATTAATTTCGCGTTGGTAAAAATTAAACAAACCATGAAAACGAAGGTATTTAGCCTGCTAGTCCTCGGATTATTATTAGCCTGCAATCAACCAAAGCAAGGTCCCGACATGATCGTGGAGGGGTATGAAGTTTATCCGATTGAAGGCACCAGCATTCAGCGTGTAGCTAAAAAACACGATACCGGTAAGGTGATTGAAACCGGTTATTTGGAAAATGGTAAAAAGCATGGGTTGTGGCTCACCTTCAACGAGCGTGACGGTCGGATAACCACCATGACCAGTTACATTAATGGGTTGAAGGACGGTCCGTTTCTCAAATTTAACAACCGTGAACAAATTGACCTTAAAGCTAATTATGAGCAGGATCAGCTTCATGGCCCCTACTGGGAATACCAATATGGCCGGATTCTAAAAGAGGCCAATTATAAGCATGGCAAGCTGGATGGTTTGTACAAAGAATACTACAACAGCGGTAAAATTCTCAAAGAAATTGAGTTCACCGATGGTGTCCAGAATGGGTATTACCGCTATTACGATGAGAATGGAAACGTAACGGTGGAATACGAATACAAGGACGGAGAGAAAGTGAGCGGGGGAATTAAGAAATAACCCGTGCGGCCACTCAAAGTGCACCTCATCTCCTTTCATGGTTTTTTACAGACCAGGAAGCAGGACCAGAAGACAACCATTTGGGATCCGGTGCGCCGAAAATATGTGGTACTTACTCCGGAAGAATGGGTCAGGCAACTTTTAGTACAATACCTGATCCAAAGTTGCCACATCAGCCGTAATCGAATTGCGATTGAAAAACAATTCTCCCTGTATGGCCAGGTTCGGCGATTTGACCTGATGCTGATCGACGATTCGTTCAAACCCTGGCTTCTGGCTGAATGCAAAGAGCCGGACACTCCAATTGATCAACCGGTTTTTGATCAGGTATTTCAATACAATTTGCACTTTCAAGTTCCTTATTGTCTGGTAACCAATGGCAACCAGGCCTACCTCTTACAGTTTCAGCATCTTCAGGACGAAGAATTGTCTCCCACCTATTCATTTGTCCAGGAATTTCCGGTTCAGTCAGGATAACTTAAACGGTTGAAAGTCAATTGTTGCCAAATTGTGGTCCAAGGCAAAAGATGAATGATCCGGAGCCCTCTTCGATTTTCATTGATTGGCTAAGAAAACAGGCAGAAATTCGGTTTATTTGCCTTGGTTAAGCCTATACCGATGACAAAACGTGAACGAATACTGGTGACCGGCGCTTCCGGTCAGATAGGAACCGTACTGGTTCAGGAATTAAGAAGTATCTATGGGATCGATCAAGTGATCGAATCGGACATTAAGCACCCCGGCAACAGTGATGGCCCATTTGTAGGACTGGATATTCTTAATGCCCAACGCCTGGGCGAAATCGTTGATGATTTTGAGATTAGCCAAATCTATCACCTGGCAGCAATCCTTTCTGCCAATGGCGAATGGAATCCCATGAAGACCTGGAATGTAAATCTTAACGGGTACCTGACCATCCTGGAACTGGCCAAGGAAAAACGCATTGATAAAATTTTTTACCCTTCGACGATCGCTGTCTTCGGCAAGACCACGCCACGATCCCTGACCCCTCAGCACACCTCGATGATTCCCGAGACCATCTATGGAATTTCCAAACAAAGCGGTGAATTACTCAGCAATTATTACCACTTGAGATACGGGGTTGACGTACGTTCATTGCGTTATCCGGGCATCATCGGTTACCAGTCTTTACCTTCCGGCGGCACGACCGATTATGCTGTTGAAATATTCCACCATGCCATCAAAGATCAGGCATATACCTGCTTTCTGGCCGAAAACACCACCCTGCCGATGATCTACATGCCCGACGCCATCCGGGCGACCATCGAATTAATGGAAGCGCCATCCGAATCCATCGGCGTTCGAACCAGTTACAATCTGGCAGGAGTAAGCTTTTCTCCCTCCGAAATTGCCGCCGAGATCAAGAAGCACATTCCTGAATTCACTACCGTCTACGAACCGGACTTCCGACAGAAAATTGCCGAATCGTGGACCGAAAGCATCGATGACCGCCTGGCTCGTGAACAGTGGGGCTGGCAGGAACAATTTGATCTGGCCCGGATCACTGAAGATATGTTGTTTCATTTACGTGGTATTCTCTAACTGAAAAAATCATCAACTCATGTTCAAGCATCTCGCCGCCTCCCTGCAAGCAGAATTGACCGAATTACGCGATCAGGGATTATATAAAGAAGAGCGGATCATCGTTACCCCGCAAGGCGCAGCCATCAAAACGACCAATCAAAAAGAGGTCCTGAATTTTTGTGCCAATAACTATCTCGGACTATCTTCCCATCCGGAGGTCCTTAAAGCGGCTAAAGAAGCCATCGATACCCATGGATTCGGGATGTCGTCCGTTCGTTTCATCTGTGGCACCCAGGACCTGCACAAAGAATTGGAGGCCAGGACAGCCGAATTTTTAGGCACCGAAGATACGATTCTGTACGCAGCGGCATTTGATGCCAACGGAGGTCTGTTTGAACCATTGTTGACAGAAGAAGACGCCGTCGTATCCGACCAGTTGAACCATGCCTCGATCATTGATGGCATAAGACTCTGTAAAGCAAAAAGATATCGTTACCTGAATAACGACATGAATGACCTGGAAGCAAAGCTAAAGGAAGCTCGTCAGGCCGGCGCCCGGAGGATACTCATCTCCTCAGACGGAGTCTTTTCGATGGATGGGATCATCGCTCAGGTTGACAAGATCTGTGACCTGGCCGACCAGTATGAAGCCATGGTCATGATCGATGAATGTCACGCAACGGGTTTTATCGGCAAGCGTGGCCGGGGAACTCATGAATACCGGAATGCCATGGGAAGAGTGGATATCATCACCGGCACCTATGGGAAAGCATTGGGAGGTGCAAGCGGTGGTTTTACCTCGGCGAGAAAAGAAATTGTGGAACTACTGCGGCAGCGTTCCCGCCCTTATTTGTTCTCGAATACCGTCGCTCCCGCCATCGTAGGGGCGTCTATTAAAGTGCTGGATATGCTCACCGGATCCACCATGTTACGGGACAAGTTGGAATGGAACACCGCTTACTTCCGCAAAGGCATGATGAATGCTGGTTTTGACATTATTCCCGGCGAACATCCCATTGTGCCGATTATGCTATACGATGCACCGCTGGCTCAAAAATTTGCCAACGCCTTATTGGAAGAAGGCATCTACGTCATCGGGTTTTTCTATCCGGTCGTTCCCAAGGGCAAAGCACGCATACGTACGCAGATTTCGGCCGCTCATGAGAAAGAGCACCTGGATCAGGCTATAGAGGCATTTACCAAAGTCGGAAAAAAACTGGGGGTTATATCCTGAACGCTTGCGACCAGTTGATCCCGGTACTGAGGTCTTTGATTTCCTGGTGACGGTAACATGGGGTGATGTGATCCTGGACCATACCTACCGCTTGCATAAAGGCGTAACAGATGGTTGTACCCACAAACTTGAACCCATCCCTTTTTAATTCCTTGCTCATGGCATCCGACGCCGCGCTGGAGGTAGGTACTTCCTCCTTGCAACCAAAAGCATTGGCAAGCGGGCGGAAGTCCACATGCTTCCAGAGGTAACTGCCAAAATCGATCCCTTTTTCCCGTAGACTCAGGAAGGACTGTGCATTGGTGATCGCCGCTTCGATTTTCAATTTGTTGCGCACAATGCCAGGGTCGGAAAGCAACGATGCCACCTTATCCCGGTCATAACCAGCCATTAGATCCGGATCCAGGCCATCAAATGCCCGGTAGTAGTCCGGACGTTTGCGGAGTATGGTGATCCAGCTCAAGCCGGCTTGAGCACCATCCAGGATCAGCTTTGCGAAAAGTTCCTTTCCATCAAGCACGGGGACTCCCCAATCTTCGTCGTGGTAGCGAATGTAATCCGGATCATTTCCCGGCCAGGTACATCGATTCATCATAGCGTTTTTCAGAGAGGAAAATAAGGAAATTAATACCTTTATGGGCCGGTAAAGTGACCTATTCAATGGAATGAATAATAGACTCAAATACTTGCCTCCTAGCAGACCGGAGGATAGGACCTATGATCTTGGATTCACACCTGACGACCACCCTTTCCGGATCTGCAAATCCTTGATACTCGCTTTCAGCATCATTATGGCACGTGGGCCATTTCTGGTGGCCTCGGTCCCGGTTGTTGTCACTCACTTTAACCAACCGATCGAAGTCGACGGTCATCTCGATGAACCCATTTGGCAGCAAGTAGAACCCGTACCTCTGATCACGCAACTCCCAAATTTCGGGCAACCTCCAAGTGAACGAACCGAGATTCTTCTCGCATACGACGACAATTACTTTTACATGGGAGGACGTTTGTACGATTCCCAACCGGAATTGATCGCCGCCAATTCAAAAAAACGCGATGCATTTGTCGGGAATACCGACTGGTTCGGTCTGGTGCTGGATACTTACAATGACAAACAAAATGCACTGGCCTTTTTCACCAACCCGAATGGGTTGCGATTTGATGCCAATGTATTGAACGACGCCGTTGGCCAGTTGCCCATCAACATAAGTTGGAATGCCGTCTGGGATGTGGCGGTCGACATCAATGATGAAGGATGGTTTGTCGAAATGCGGGTACCGTTCACCTCCCTACCCTGCCAGGTTAAGGGTGAAGAGATCGTCATGGGGTTGATTTGTTCCCGCTACATCGCCCGTAAAAACGAGAACATCATTTATCCTGCGATCAACAATGATTTTGGAGAGTGGAGTGGCTGGAAACCTTCATTGGCCCAGGAAATAAAATTACAGGGCATCCAGCCCAAACGTCCTTTTTACATTGCACCTTATGTGACCGCCGGCCTCCATGCCACGCAACAACTGAATCGTACGGGCCAGGCCTATGAGCCCAACGTCGCACCTACTTACGATGGTGGACTGGATGTGCGTTTTGGCCTGACTTCTAACCTCAATGTTGATTTCACAGTAAACACCGATTTTGCCCAGGTCGAGGCAGATGATGAACAAGTTAACCTAACCCGTTTCAGTCTTTTCTTCCCTGAAAAAAGGCAGTTTTTCCAGGAACGGTCAGGCATTTTTAATTACAATTTCGGACCCGACGACTACTTGTTCTACAGCCGTCGTATTGGCCTCTATGATGAAGATCCGGTTCGAATATACGGGGGCGCCCGGATAGTCGGCAGAGTTGGCAATCTGGATGTTGGGGCACTGAGCATGCAAACAGCAGGCATTGATTCTTTGGGTTTACCTTCATTGAATCATTCGGTCGTCCGTCTGTCCAAAAGAATTTTGAACAGTCAATCGGATGTCGGTTTATTGGTCACCAATCAGACCGACTTCCACGGTTATTTCAATACAACTTATGGCCTGGATACCCGGTTATTGATCAGCAAGTTGGATTTTATCAATTTGAGATGGGCCCAAACCCTGAAACCTGAATTGGCCAATCATACCTTTGACCAGGAGGCTGGTAAATTCTGGGTAAGTCTTTCACGGCAGAATATCCAGGGCTTCTCCTATGGGGTTAGTTATTCTTATGCGGGAATCGATTTTGATCCGGTTCTTGGTTTTCAGGGCCGCGATGCCTACAACCGTTATGGCCAGCGCACCAGTTACGGATGGACGGCACCAGAATCTTCGGTGCTGCAACGGCATGGTATCATTTATCGGGGTGTGACGTATTGGAACCGGCTTTACCGGCTCACGATGGACTCCCATTCGAGTCGTTTAGGCTGGCAATTTGTGACCAAAAAGGGCGCAGGAGGAGAGTTTACTTTCAATTATTTTAAGGAACGGTTTTTTGAGCCCTTTGAATTCAGTGACTCGATCATTATCCCTCGCGGAGAGTATCCGTTCATCAATGGGAGTGTAATGTTCAATACTCCGGCAGGAAATCCTTACTTTTTGCTGGGAGCCATAACGGTGGGAGGATTTTATGATGGCCAGATTCAAAGTGTTGAGTTGATGCCTACCCTGAATTTGTCATCTTCATTGGAGTTGGGAGGCGCCTATGTATTCAATCACCTTCAAGTTGCGGATACCCGGGAGGTCATCCACATTATGCGCCTCAAAGCGCTTTATATGCTGGATACGAAATTGTCGGTATCGTCATTGGTTCAGTACAACAGTTCCGAAAATTCTATTTTGGCCAATTTTCGGTTTCGTTACAACCCAAGGGAAGGGACTGATCTTTACCTGGTTTACAATGATGACCTGAATACCGATCGTTTTGCCTTCGAACCCATGCGCCCGGTCCATAATGAACATTTGCTGATCCTTAAGTATACGTATACCTTCCGCATCTAGCATTAAGATTTCTTTAACGGTGGTTAAATTTTAATTTCAATGCAACTAAAGTGGTGTTTTCATCGTCATCTATATACAACTGCATGAAAAACACTTCACCCACGGATTAGCACCAGACTTTAGCAATTAATCAATTTATTCAACACTAAACCTAACTGATATGAAAAATGCATTTTCTATGGCCGTGGTCTGCCTGCTAAGCTTGTCATTTGCTTTTGCTAATCCACATGTACCAGTGAATGAAAAGTCCTCCGAAAAAAATGTCAAAGAATCTCTAAGCAAAGAAATTCAAAACTTTCTGGGCGAACCCAACCTCCAGCGTATGGGTGTCGACGATATGACGGTTAAGGTTCAGTTTGTGATCAATTCAAATCATGAAGTGCGGGTCATTGAAATCCGGACTGAAAATGAACAATTGAAAAGCTACATTGAAAACAGACTGGATAATCAGAAAGTGAAAACTGAAGGAATTTCCCTGCAGGAGAATTATTTCATTCCTCTGACTTTCAAGGAGCCTGCCTCCTGATCGAAGGACCTCCAAGACATTTGTGGCATCATACCTTTCTTAGTTGATTCGGGAACTTATCCTATTTTGGGTAGGTTCTTCGAATCAACTTCATTATTTTAATGGAATAACTGGTGGTATGATGCGAAATTTATGGTTATGTTTTCTCCTCGGAGGAACAGGATTGAGTTTGTCCGCTCAAAAGCTCAACTTCTTTCAATACATGGTTGAACAAGGGATTGACACGTTGGAAATTACGATGCGTTCCGAGATCATCCTGGAACAGAAATTCGTGGATACCTTGTCCCGTGGGGATATCCAATGGCGTTCAAACCACCAACTGAACTCGGTCAATGCAAAATTTTCATTACGCGGCAAATACCGCAGACGGATTTGCAGTTTCCCGCCGATCAAACTGGATCTCGACAAAGACGGTCTTGAAGATCTGGGCCTTAAAAAACACGATGAGTACAAACTGGTGACCCATTGCAGTGATCATCCGGAACAGGAAACATATGTACGCAAAGAATTCCTGGCTTATAAAATCCAGCAGATATTGCTTCCTTATGCCTACGAGGTTCATTACTTGACCGCCGTTTATCGGGACAGTACGGGGAACATCATTGCTACCGGACCGGCAATCCTGATCGAAAACGATAAAGATTTGGAAGACCGCCTCGATTTGAAAGAGATGAATGCCTATGACAATGGAATTCCGGTCGATTCGTCAGCTATTCAAGCCAACGCCTTATTCCAGATGCTGATTGCCAATGATGATTACGATGTGTTGGCCGGTCGGAATTGCAAACTATTTGCCTCTCCGGACTTTACTTACCCTGTCAGCTATGATTTCGACTTCTCCGGATTTGTCAATGCCGATTACGCCAGGGTAAACCCCAATGTAGTTATGCACCGGTTACAAGACCATCTTTACCTGGGCCCTTCATTTAATGAAAAAGACTGGAAAAAGCTCACTGCGACCTGGTTGGCCAAACAGGAACAAATCGAACAACTCCTGGATGACGAAACCATATTACCCAAGAGGGAATCAAATGCGCTGCGTCGATATGTAAAAGATTTTATGCGGGAATTGAAAAAATCTCCGCCTTTACGGACCAATGACATCTATTTCTTCGACAATTGAGCAGGGGCCTCCAAATTAATTTTGACGCGCAATGCCCGCAATCCTTCGACATCCTGCAATTGTTCAATCTCAAAATGTTCAATGTCTTTCATCAGATATTGATTCTTGATCAGATAATTGAAATATTCGACATACTCCTGCCGGTTGGATTCTTGCATGTAGACGACTGATATGTGTCCTGATTTACGCAACCGCTCCTTGGTTCCTTTGATCAGAGCCTTATCGACTCGTTTTTTAATGATTTCAAAGTCCATGTTGTACACCCCATCCACATCAAATTTTTTCTCATCGGTCCTGAACCGGATATCGATGGGTGAGGGATACACCAAAATCATCTGAGCGGTTTCCATCGGACAGGCCAGGGTGGTCTGGATCTTATCAATCTCCCGCCCGATACGGCACAAGCTGGTTAACTGCCACAGCCGCAAATTCTTTAAATGGACGTCGGTAAATGTGGCGTCCCGTAAGATAGACTGACCTACATAGATATTGAATTCGTAACCGTCGGTTTTGATCTTTTCAAAATAATGAGGAATCATGCGCTGAGCACGTTCATCTTCCTCTTCGAGGATGTGTTCAATGGTATTGTTGATCAGGCGCAGGCTTTCTTCATAGTCCCTGCGTTGGCGGTAAATGATGCCAAAATGAGGATCCAGATCATTGAAATAGCCTTTCACCAATTCTGTGACTTGCGGATGATCGTGTTCGATCTGACGCAATATGGACTGGATATCGGAATGAATGAACTGGTAAATCCGGACTTCATCACTGGTCGTAATGCCCTTGGAGAGCGACTTGATCACTTTATCAATTTCCCACTGATAGTGGGGCAACAAGGGAAGATTCAGGAATTGATTGGCTTCTTTCAGGATTTTTTGAATCCGCTTGAGATTGTCAACATAATCTGCCCGGATAGCCTGGTTTCGAAATAGTGAAGAAGAAACCACGTCGGCCTGTCCATACAACGGATAGACCTGGTGAAAGCGAATGGGCTCCGCCCGTTTGATCGGAATTAATGGATCTTCATCAAGGTATTTATAAGCGGTAGCAATGAATTTCCACTCAACGCTGGGATGAATGTGGGTGTAATTGGTCCGGATTAAGGCCTGAACCCGATTGGTAGTTTCTTCCCGGCTGCGCTCAACAGCGATCTCAAACAATGGAATCAGTTCGGATATTTTCATCAGATTCAATGCATTGAGGCCATTGGGCCGGCTGGATCCTAATTCCAACAACCCGATGATCTGGCCGTGGTCATCATTCAATGGTACGATCACCATGCTCCGGATGCCATAATTAAGCAACTCGACTTCAATATCTGTTGGATCATGGTATTGGACCAGGTCTTCGATAACGATGATGGTATTCTTTCTGCATAACCGCAAGTAGACCGAATTATCAAATTCCGGATCAAAGATTTCCAAGGGGCTATCGATCAAAAAATTGTGTTCAATCTTGTACCGGAATGGGGCTTCGGATGTCAAAGGATAATCAAATGCTTTTACCCCAAGACGCAGATCCGGAACACCAAAGTAATTGCGGGCGATAAACTGTAGATCCTGGATGCTCTGCGGAAGGGTCAGGGCGTCATTTTCCAATAACTTATGCTTGATTCTGGATAGGGATTCTTCTTCGGTGACGTCAATTAGATTGGCGAAGACCAACCCTTCAAATTCAAAATGAGTCGGAGGGATCACTTCCAGCCATGCCTGGGTGTCATAAATGTTGGACAGTAAACGGTTAATCTGATCCTGACTGATCTCAGGCAATGGTTTCAGTTGTTTAATTTCAAGGAAATCACCATAAAGCTCCGATTTGTAATAGCGCTCGATGCTTTTCCCTTTTGGCCGCATGACAAAATTAAACGGCGGATCGATGACGATGTTCTGACCATAATATTTGTTAAGGATAATGGCGCATGCCCTGGCGATGGACACCGCTTTGGTGAGAATCGGATTGGTTCCAAAGCCAAACCGAATCTCCCTAGAGAGCAACAACTCACTCAGCCGGGGTGTAAAGAAGAAGCCTTTCAAGAGGAATGGCGGTATTGCAAATCCCAACTGTTTATCTCTCAAGACGCTGGGAAAAATCCCCGCCAGTAGCAGTTCAACCAGATCGTCATGCTGATCCAGAACATTAAAATCGTCGATTGGCTCTCCCAATTCGGGCGCCTCTTCAAGCATGGACATGATTTCCTGGGAAAGCACCGCCTCCCCGCGGTCTTCACTGTGCAATTTGGTTTTCCAGAAATCTATAATTGGCCGAAAACTTAATTGGGTCTTAAACGGAAACGTATAAGGTCCAAACTTCTCTTCATTGATCAGCTGCGCTTTCTTGCTACTATAATTGTCCGAATGGGGTGTAATGGTTTCCATCTGCAAGGGTCCTGAATTTCATTGTTCCCGTAAATAACGCGCAATTACCAACGGGACTACCTGCTTTTTAGATGAAAATAATGAAATGATTGATCAGTAGGGCTCAGGATTTGGGTTTATCTGCATCAAAGGACATGTGATAACCAATTTTTGCCGGCTCATCGTCGTCATAATCCTCCCATCCGATGATCTCCTGCAAGAATTCCTCCATATGCCGGATGATAAACGGTTCTTTGATCTCTTCAGGTCGATAGATGGCAATGGTTTTGGGAACCCTCGGATCACCAAATCCTTCAATATGAGGATACTGGATCATCACCAGGACTTTGCCATTAAAAAGCTGTTGATAGATCAATGATCCCTTTGACTTGATCAGTGGTTGCTGCAGATTGTTATTGATCCTTGCAGCGATGCCTGAAGCCTCCGTACCCAAAGAAAACTGAACCAATCCGATGTTAACCAATTCGTCCATTTCACTTATTTCGGCATTCAGAGCGCAACGCTGGTTAATTTCTGTCAGGGTTTGCAGGAGTAATGGCTTCAGACCTCCCGACCAGGCTGCCCGGTAGTGTTCGGTCTTTGCCAGGATAGCCTTATAATTCTGCACTTTACTCAACAAATTGGTGTAAACATCCATGGTAAATCATTTTAGCCTTAAGGTAATCAAGTCTCACCACAGGGTAATCCCACCCTATTTGATAGCATATTCAGGCAAAGCCTGGGTTACGAATTGAACTGTTTCTTTGAAACGTTCTTCCAATAAAACAATCCGTTTTTGCAACAGTTGCTCCTCGGTGGACGGATGGGTATGCCGGATGGTAATCAACCACACTTCTTTGGTAACGTGGACAGTAAAATCAGCTTCCAGATCTTTTAACAATAAGTTCAGATGCCGCGGTCTGTTTTGGGTAACCAACGTCAAGGTAATGGCCGTATTGCGGAGAACATTCACTTTGAAACCATGCCTGGCCATAAGGAGAAAGGCCGAACTCATCGGAGTGACCTCCATGAATGCATAATCCCTGGTGGATAACTGAATCATGACCTGATCCTCTTCGATAATAACAATGGGGGGATAGACGACATCCACATGATCTTCGATCCGGGTTCCAGGATCCGAAAGTTGTTCAAATGACCGGACGACCAGCGGAATCTGACGATTTTGCAATGGTTTTATGGTCTTGGGATGCAATACTTTTGCTCCGTAATAGGTCATTTCGATGGCTTCCTGGAAAGACATCCGGTCCAACTTATGAACCTCATCGAAACGATCCGGATCACCGGTCATAATACCGGGCACATCTTTCCATACCGTCACTGTTCTAGCTTCCAGACAATGAGCCAATATTGCAGCAGAATAATCTGAACCTTCACGACCCAAAGTGGTATTTTCGTTATCTGCCGTACATCCAATGAATCCTTGCGTAAGGACGACGCAATCATCATGTAAAATGGGCATTACTTTGCGGTAAATGGCATTCTTGGTTTCTTCCCAGAGAACCTGGGCCTGTCTGAATGTCCGGTCGGTTTGTATCAGGTCCCTGGCGTCCACCCAGACGACAGCAATTCCTAATTCCCTGAGGTAAGCCTCTACCAGAGTCGAAGACAACAACTCCCCCACCGCTACAACCTGGTCATAAACGTAGTCATATTGATCAACGTCCTGATCATCAAGTCCCCATTCCAGCTCAACAAAAAGATCGTTGAGCCTGACTTTGACCGGATTGGAATCATCAAGCAACTGAACGGCAACCTGGATATGGTCTTCAACCAGTTTATGCATCAAAGCAGGGACTTTTTCAGGCTGATCAAAGTGTGCATTAACCAACGCTTCCAGTTGATTGGTGGTTTTTCCCATCGCCGAGATCACCAAAACCAGAGGACCATGCTGAAAATCTTGTATGATCCGGCCTACCTGTCTAATGGCCTCAGGTGTCCGAATCGAAGCACCACCAAATTTATAAACCTCAATATCCTTCATTTGGAACCTCTTCCTTTAAGCTGGCAAAGTTTGATAAAAGCCATCGTTTTGGGAAATTTCTCAGGATCTTTCCGATGCCCTCCGCCAATAATTCCCCGCAGACCATCAACATTTTATGAGGCGATAGTTCAGACCGCTTCACTGCGGATAAAAATTCTTGCTTTATCTTTAGACACGGCTAATAAATCAGGATGAATACCGCAATGCTGCGCATTATTTGGTTTGCATTACTTATGGGTATCTTACCTAACCAGCTTTCAGGCCAAATCCCCGAACCTGATCCGGATCTTTCGTTTGTAGAAGACTTTCTCCAGAATGAGGAAGGGGTTGATGCTGCCTTTATGGATGAATTAATGCAAACCCTCCGCATCCGGATGACCGATCCCCTTAATTTGAATACGGCCGATTACGATGCGTTAAAGTCGCTTTATCTGCTGTCGGATTTACAAATTGCAGAAATCCTGAGACACCGGGTTCTTTACGGGCCGTTCCTGAACACGATGGAGCTGCAATCCATCCCATCACTGGATATCAGCACGATTCGACGGATTCTGCCTTTCATCACATTGAACGATAGTCATTCACAGCGCTTTTCTTGGCCCGACCTGGGTCGGGGTGATCACGAGATCATTTCCCGGATCACTCGTGTCCTCGAACAACGAAATGGATTCATGCCGGATGCAAGTGGGGCAACCAGTTATCTTGGCGATCCGAATCAGATTAACCTGCGCTACCGGTACCGGGCTACCAACCGGTTCAGTCTGGGGCTCACGGTTGAAAAAGATGCCGGTGAGCCTTACTGGATTGAAGGACAGGGCCCGGATTTCCTGTCTGCCCATGTTTCCATCCGCGACGCTGGCAAAGTGAAAGATTTGGTTTTAGGTGACTTCTCTTTAAGACTTGGCCAGGGACTGGTGATCAATACCAGGTACAATGCAGGCAAAAGTGCACTGGTAACCAATTTTGCAAAAGGAGGCCGAACGTTAAACCCCTACACCGCCATCAATGAATTCAACTTTTTTCGTGGAGCAGCAGGGACGTTCCGTTTAGGACAAAATCTGGAAGCAACCTGTTTTGTCAGCCGGAGAAAGGTCAGTTCTTCATTGCTCGAAACGGGTGACTCACTGGTGCTGGCCCGCACTTTTGACCAGACCGGATATCACCGGACACTGGCTGAATTGAATCGAAAAGGTGATTTGCAGGTGGACCTGCTGGGTGGTGCATTACAGTACCGGGCCAATCGGCTTGACCTGGGTATCCAAACAGCCTATTACCGTTTCGCGCCCACCGTAGACCGGAGAAATGATACGTATGGGCTTTATTACATCCAGGGCGATCGTTTATGGACCAGCAGCATGGATTATCGATACATCTTCGCCAAAGCTTACCTGTTTGGTGAAGTGGCCTATCAAAATGGACATCTCGCACAGGTCCATGGCTTGCTGATGAGTATTTCCAGGAAAGCGAACCTCGGATTGTATTACCGCAATCTATCCCCGGAGTACATCCTTCTTCAGGGCGATGTGTTCGGAGAATCCGGCGTCAACGAACAAGGATTCTACTGGGGATTTGAATATCAATTCGATAAGAACTGGAGTATCCACACCTACGTAGACTGGTTTGCCTATCCCTGGCTGCGTTACCGGATCAACAAGCCATCACAAGGCCAGGAGTATCTGGGAAGAATACGCTATTACATCAAGCGCAAATTGGAAATTTATTTCCAAGCACGCTATGAACAAAAAGAACGGAACACGTCAGCTTCTTCCACTTTGGGCGGGATCGTTCAACCTACTTATCTGAGCCGTTTCCGCTTAAATACCGATTGGGACATCAATCGCACCTGGAATTACCGGTCGCGTTTTGAAATTTCACGCTTCAGGATTCAGGACCTCTCATTGGAAAAAGGATGGTTATGGTATCATGACGTCATCTATCATCCTCTGGAATATCCGGTAACACTTTCGGGCAGGATCGCCCGGTTTAACACCGACGGTTTTGACAGCCGGATCTACGCCTACGAACAAGATCTCATTTATACTTTTTCCATCCCATTCTATTACCTGAGGGGATGGCGTTATTACCTGAATTTGCGGTACAAATGGGAAGGGTTTACGTTTGAAATACGGGCTGCGCAAACACGTTATGCCGACCGTGGATCCATTGGTACCGGACCGGCTAAGATCAATTCCAACCACCGCACGGATGTCCGGGCACAGGTAATTTACCGTTTCTAAAGGCTGCAAAAAGTACAAACAGGTAAATAAACCGGCAAGGCCTGGACGAAATGAAAATGGGAACCCGTCTGGATTCCCATTTTCCGAATGCAGAACACTTCTTTTATCGCAATAGCGTTATATTCCCTTTTTTGGTCAACGTTTCCCCGTTTTCACAGCGTACGAACAGGTAGTATCCATAGACATCCGGAGGAAGTTGTGTGTTTTTATAGGTACCATCCCAACCACTCGATTGGATATTGGATTCAAAAACTTTTTCTCCCCAACGGTTATAAATGAGAAGTTGCATTTCATCAATGATCACTCCCCGCACATAAAGAATGTCATTGTTCCCGTCTCCATTGGGTGTGAATGCATTTGGAATGAAGATGTAAGGCATATCACACTCCGGTTGCCGGACGGTGACCTGGACGGTATCCGAACCGGTGCATCCGTGCATATCCGTAACGTTGACTGTGTAAATGGTGGTTTGTTCCGGAGTAGCAATTGGATTGGAAATGGATCCATTGTCCAGAGAACCGGAAGGATCCCACCCATACGATACGTAATTTGGATGTGTGATTACTTCCAGTTGTGATGATTCACCACGGATGATGGTGGTGGGATCAGCGGTAGCAACCACCGGTGGTTCAAAAATGAACACATTGGGTAAGTTGATGGTATCTGACTGTACACAACCTCCA
>JAGQXC010000375.1 GCA_020436785.1 Saprospiraceae bacterium
CGATCAGGTAATTGATAATTAACCTGTTTTGAATACATGGTATTAGAATCGATCTAAAAGATCTTAGGGGTCCTCTCTGAAATCTTCAGAAGACCCTAGTGATTGCACGGATCATTAAAGGAATAGAACATGAAGCAACTGTTTCTTCCCGCCGGAATGGCAGGGTAGGTTGTATTGGTTCACCTCGCTTCGAATTCTATTGGGTGATTTGGATTAAGTGATATTGACTTGCCCATAATTTTTGAGTTAATTAATTTTGAGGAGGAGTTAAAATCGCAAATGGCGTAAAGTTTTGCCAGTTCAGCTCCGGACGATTGATCGATTTCATAATCAATTCGTTGGGTCATCCATCTTACCTGAATTTATGATGAAGCATCAAATCATTGCCATAGCCATTCTCTTGCTCTCAAGCAGTTGGAGTTGCCAAAAATTTCACCTCAATCTCTCAGGCTGTGATATTGATCTTAATCCGGATGACGATTACAGCTTTCCGCTTGTTCCAGGCACCCCTCAATGGGCCGAATTGAAATCAGGGGATGAGCAATTTGTTGCCACGCAGGTTCCGGAGATGACAGCCAAAAAGATGTCCACGGATGGCTTGATTGAAACCTGGTTGAATTACCCTTTAAATGGAACGGCATTGGCACACAACAGCCTTTCTTTTTGGTATAATGGTCACAAAGAAAGGTTCAATGCCTTGCGCGAGTTGATTTCACGGGGTGATGCCAGCTGCAAGTGTCTGTCCAGGTTCGAATCAATTGAACCCAACCAGGCCAATTCGTTGTCGGGCTATGTACCGCTGGCTGTGTTGGTGTCCGATTACGAGCTTTTAGATGATCTGAGCAAGGAACAGGAGAAATTCTTGATTCGTCTGGCACGGGCTAACTATGATGTGATGATTCAGGATCCAAAGGAAATCGTACGATTTAATGCAAACTATAATTTATGGATCTGTGCCCGGGCCATGGCCCATTTAAAATATCAACCCTTTATCGATGCGACGGAACAATCAGATCTGTTGAAAGCCTATTTGGATAATGGGATGCGATTGGGTGTAGATGATGCCCGACAAATTGCTGAGCTGGCCAGGGCATTTTGATCCGAGATTTTTATTATGGGGAATGGATAATTGGATATCAGGTAGTAGGTTTTGGATGAATAGCACCTCGATCGGTTTCTCTTTTAGCTCCGTTTCAACAGGTGGATTCTCCTAAGCAAGACTTTTCCTGATTCTTCTCAAAAGTCAACGTTTACCATTCCATCACCCCGCATACCCACCAATCCGGCTGTACACCATCTCTGGATGCCATACTTTCTTGGTAGGGCCTAAAGCCATGAGTTGAGCGGTGCGAAATACTGTAAAATGCCTGATTGCCAGGTAATTACATAGCCAGGTATTTGCTTCAGGAATGACCACATAGGATTTTCCGTTCGATTGACGTTGAGCCAAAAGGGCCATCCCGTCTTGTTGATTGTTGGCAATAATCAGACCATCACCCAGCTGGGGCAGGTAGAATCCGGTCAGCCGGCCATCGGACGAAAACGTACCCAGGGCGCCTTGCAATGCAACTTCCAACATCGGTTTGCGATCTTCGCCGGTTGCCACCTGGTCCAGGTGGAACAACTGGGAATGGTCGATATCTTTCAGTCGTCGACACCGCACGCCTTCGGGAGGATTAAGAGGCAGATCCGTTCGGTAAAATAGATACCTTCCGTGGAGATTAAAACCCAATCGCTCATAAACGGGGGCGCCTTGGGGAGTGGCCAGAAGCCATATTGACGATAAACCATGGTGTTGAGCATATTTTACACCATGCAAGGTGAGTAATCCACCCAAACCTTGTCGCTGGTATTCCGGATGAACGATGATATTTCCTAACCAGGCTGTAAGGTTAAACCGGATGACTTCACCTACGCCGACCGGAAGGCCGTCATTGCGTTTGATGACAAAGGCATGAAAGTAATCGTGATCAAGGTGACGGTTGAATACCAGCCGGACATCACCCCAATCAGGTGGCTGCAATGCTGTCAACGCAGGAATGTCCCGCCTGGCCAGGGAAGTGACTTGCCAAGCAGCGTTTGACATGGGTTATTGTTTCATGAATTTTTTCGCAATCCGAACCGGCTGACCATCATTGGTCTTCCCCTCCAGTACACAGGTATACATACCGGATGGTAACATGGCTACCGGTAACCGGATATTTTGCTTGCCGGAGGAAAATTGTCGGGCTACTGGCGCCATGGCGGGTTGGCCCGCCAGGTTGTATACCGACACATGGCCAGAGAAGTTTTCTTCCAATTCGATGGTCAAATTCAGATCTTGCCGGACCGGATTGGGGAATATCTTCAAGGCAGCCTCAGTCACCCATGCGGGCTGCCTACTGGTAGTCTCGAAGATCAAATCGGTCTGATAAACACCATTGCCGTGCGTAGCCACCCGGAGTTTACGGTTGGAAGGTGAGATGCTAAGGTCCATGGCCATAACGGCCTCGGGCATGCCCTGGTTGAATGGGATCCAGGAAGCACCTTGATCCAGGGAATAAAAGACGCCGATGTCGGTGCCAAGATAGATGTGTTCCGGTTGAGCAGGATCAAGGAAGATCGTATTGACGGAAATATCGGGCAGGTTGCTGTCAATGGAGGTCCAGGTTTGCCCGTCATCCACCGTCTTGAAAACATGCTTCGTATTATACCCGGAAAAAACGACATAAGCAATGCGGGAGTCAATGGGATGAATGGCTACGTCCATGGCAATGCGGTCAGGCAATCCTTCCATCACCTGCCAGGTATTGCCGTTGGAAGTTCGCAACACTTTTGCCGGTTCGCCTTCCAGCGGAGCCGTGCAGATGTATAATAAGGATGGATCAGAGGGGCC
>JAGQXC010000376.1 GCA_020436785.1 Saprospiraceae bacterium
CATTGTCCTTTGACCCCGTTCCTCGAACCCCGTACCTCAAACCCCGTACCCCACACCTTGTACCCGATTCAAGTTAATTGGTTAATAAGTTTATTTGTTAATGTGAAAAGGGTCAATCGAACATCCGCCTGATTTTTCGGGACGCATCTTTATCCTTTTTCCCTTTTTCCCCATACTTCATACCCCATACCTACTGACGAGCGCTTCGCTGCTGTCAGCATTGCACCACCCCTAGTAAGATTTATTTGACTTTCTTTTCTACGACATTAAGCACATCCAGTTGGCCATCATTACGATGCACCAGGGCGACGGCATGAACCTGATCCGGATTCCAGTTGTCGGGTATGGTATATTGGTAGGATTTGGATAATCGTTGACCGATACTCAACGAGCTTACCAGGGACTCCCCCGATACCGGCGTAAGGATCTTGCGTAAAACGTGGTGATGGGTATAATTCAATTCAACACCCGACAAGGTATTTTGTGGATCAGTGATGTTGTCTTCAGTCAGCAGCACGGAAAGGAAAAGCGGATAATCGATCTGGACGAGACCAGCCATTTGCACATCGATGGTGACCTGGCCGTTGGCAGCCAATCCGGTCTCCAGATCCAGCGCTATTTGCGGCTCCTGATCTGCGGACGACTGGATAGAACTTGCCCAGTCCGCCTGCCCCAGGATGCGGCTGTTCTGGCCGGAAAATACGGTACGGTTGACTGTGGCCGAAGGATATGCCACCGGAGTGCCCAAGAGATTTTGCAGCGCTTCGGTTTCGTCGGTTTTGAATTGATGTTGACTTTCCGGGTATTGCCGGGCAAAAAATCCGGCATGGATGGAAACAATCACCAGCCGGTCACCGTAGACTTCCTGCAATTGCTGGAGAAAAGCCGACCCTCCCGGACAATTGACGCAATAGACGCCGGTGAATTCCTCCACCAATACCCGTTGCTCTCCCGTTTGGCCGCTCGAATCGGGCCCTCCGATGACCGGAGGAATTTCAGTACAGGCCAGTGACCCGAGGAACAGCAGCAAGGCCAGGTATTTAAATCCAGCAGTGGTGAAATCCAATCCCATAAAGCCTTTTATTGAACTATGGAAGTGAGGTTTCAGCTTGGTAATAAAAGCGAACAACGAATAGCAAATGGCAAATAGCTTCCAAATCATAAATCCAAAATCATAAATCCAAAATCATAAATCTTAAATCGATAATTAGTCTCTGAGTTCTGGCTCAGCCGAGTTGTAGTATTTAAAACGTTGCCCATAGATTGAATCGAAAGCCATTAAATGCAGGTTCATAACGGCAAATGCCTCCGGAACACACCACACCTTCCACCTGGCGCACGTAACTTAGCATCAGGCGTTGACCGTTTTGCTGGAAGGAGGTGCTGAGTGCATAATAATTTTCACCGGCTTGCCCATCCGGCTTCCGGTAGTTGTACATGTTCGATGCGGAGAAGAGCCACTTGGGTGCAATGCCGTACTCAACCAGGCCATAGATCCACGAGCCATAGCCGTGCTCACTGTATTGATATTGAGCTTCCAGGCGCCAGGAATGGGTGTCATCGGTCTGGCGGAAGAACTCAGCAAAAGCGGTGTAGGCCTTGACCATGGGTTCGCCGGGTTTGCCTTCATAGCGGTCTTTGTTGTATTGCTGATGTTGCAATCCAAAGGTCAGATGACGAGTCAGATCCTGGTTTTGCCATTCGGTGAAGAGTTCACGGTACATCTTGGTGCCATCCGGTAGGTTGATCAGTGATCCTTGTAAGCTCCATCGCCAGGGATCGGACCAGGACCAGAACAGTTCTCCCTGCACGGCATCTTCGCCGGCTTCCTGTGTGGCAGCAACGTACAGGGTGGTCAGCCGGTAGGTGTTTTGCCGGGTCATCGGTGGCAGGTAATTGATCATCCCCATGTTGAGGGTGGCATTCGGGGCGGTGCGAAAGCTGAAGAAGCGAGTCTGTTTGTATTCCAGGGAAAATCCCAGTCCGGCATTGCCGTAATTCAGTGAACTGTACCAGACATGGCCCGGCTTCTGAATGAAATATGGTGCGGGCACTTCACCTCCGGCGGCATTCCGGTAAGTACCGGTTGATTCGATCTGTACATCGCGGGTCTTGTAGGCCAGTTCGGTGAACAGGCTCCAGTTGCCCAGACCCAGGGTATGAAAGGTAGACATCCCATAGGCATTGTATTTGGGTACAAACTGATAATCCGGGTGGTAGGTATTTATATTGGCTACCAGTCCGTTCATCTGGGCGTCCGCCAGGGTTTTATTGACAACCGCCAGTCCGGGTACCCAGGACCATTTCTCGCCGGCCTGATAGCCTTCGAGGGACAAACCCTTCAGGTTGGAATCATAGAGATCAAAGCGGTTTTTTTGGCGGCCGGTAAAGGCTTTTAGTTGCCAGTCGTGAGGCAGGTCGACCGTCAGATGAACACCGGCCAGGGCATTGTCAATGCCCAGGGTACGGTCCTCGTAAGCGCGAAAAAGGATGCCGGATCCGATTTGATCGTACAGATATCCAGCCTGGATGTCAAGGAAATCAACTTTCTTACGCACATACCAACGGCCCAATCCCTGACCCGAGTAAGATCCTTGCGGATCAAAAAGGTTGGTATTTTGAAACCAATCCATACGCAGGGAAAATTGAAACCCCCAGTTGGCATAATTCAGAGCGAGCCAGGATTCAGCCCCAAATAATTGGCGGTCGTATTGCGGAGTGCCGCTGGCTCCAATGGCCGAATCGCGGATAAAAAACTGTGCTCGCGACACCAGACTGCCATTCAGTTGGCCCTGTCCATAGCCATAGGTAGCCAGGAAGACAAAAAGTACAAAAACGGGAACTGGGTGTCTTGCTTTTAACCGCATGCGCTTACCTTAGAGGAAGTTAATGCGAAGTTAAACACTCCCAGGTGGAAATGAAACCGTATTATCTTGCATTGTCCTAAGGGAAACAAAATCAACAGATGAAACACCTTTTGCTACTTTTTGCGACCATCGTATTGTCCGTAACTGTTCATGCTCAACGACCGATGCCAACCGCCGAGGTTGGGACCCTTGACGGAAAGAAGGTCAATTTGCAGGAGTACACGACCAATGGCAAAATCAAGGTGATCAGTTTTTGGGCAACCTGGTGCGGTCCCTGTAAAATTGAGCTCGATGCCATGAAGGGACATGTACCCGAATGGAAAGACAAATACGACATCGATTTTATTGCCATTTCAGTCGATGACGCCCGCAACATTGCCCGCATTAAGCCACTGATCGCACAGAAAGGCTGGCCCTATACCATCCTGTTGGACAGCAACCAGGAGTTAATGCGTACCCTGAACATCTACAGCATACCTCAAACTTTCCTGGTCGATCAGAAAGGCAACATCGTCCATCAATACAACGGCTATGTGCCCGGATCTGAGAAGGATTTGGGTGACCGGATCAGCAAGCTGGCGGAGAAGTAATCAAATCATTTCTTGGATAGCTGCGCTGCTTCAGCCAACCACAGCATGGCTCTTCGATTGACTTCTATGCTGGAAAGGCTACCCTGAGGATCTATCCGATGATCAATTACGCCGCAGAAATAGCGAAATGCATCATTTTCATTCTCCGGCAAGGCATCCACCTGAACCGTTTCTACCGGACCATCACCCATTCTCACTTTCATTTCCGGGGTGCGATCCAGCCAGATGGTTCCTTTTTCTCCATAGATCACCACATCTTTCCGGCCAAACGGCCAGTTCCAGGAAGCCTGGATGATGACTTCAGTGGAAGGAAAATCCAGGATAATGGTGGCATCGTCATCTACTTTGGGATAAATCTGTGGTTTGAATTGTTTGGTTACAGCCAGGATCTGTTCCGGCTCTTCATTGGGTAATAACCAGGCAGCGATATCGGTGCCATAACATCCAAAGTCGGTGATGGCCCCGCCGCCATTGAGGACCGGGTCGGTAAGCCAATCGAGGAAGGCCTGGCTGCAACCGATCTCTTTAGGACCCTGGTGACCCATGTTGATCACCATTCTTCGAATCGCTCCGATCTTGCCGGCATCAATCCAATCTTTGGCGGCATGCAGGGCCGGATACCAGGTCGTCTCGTAGTTGACCAGCAATGGGATGTGGTATTGGGTGGCCAGAGAATCCATACGCCGGGCTGCTCCTGCATTCGCGGCTAAAGGTTTTTCGACCATCACCGGGATATGGGCCGGCGCACAGGCTTCGACCACCGCCAGGTGATCGGCGATTGAACCGAATGCACAGACCCCTTGCGGGTGGGTCCGGGTAATGAGTTGCTCCAGGTTATCAAATACCGGAATGCCCGCCAGGTCATAGCGCTTGGCGAGGTCCTCTAGGCGTTGTTTATCCTTTTCCACAATACCGACAATTTTGAAATCGCCATCTTTCATGCGGTTGAGGATGCCATGGACATGATCGTGGGTCATTCCCGCAATGGCCAGGCGCGTTTGGGAATGAAGATTCAAGGAACCGATCAACATAATCAGGCCCAGGAGTATTTGATTTGCTTTCATAATATTAAAGGTAGCAGAAGTGGCAGAAGTAGCAAAGGAGTCAGCTGGTACAGCGTAAAGACCGGTACTCATAAAGCCTGAAATCGTAGCAACACAATGCCCGCATCGCGTTGAGTATCTGAGTATCCTCACAAGCCCGCCTTTCAAGACGGGGATATTGACCTAGCCGCATCCCGATGAGAACCTCATAACCCCACCTTTCAAGGTAGGGAAAAGAACACCCGCTCCCTGGTTAGAGAGCGGGTGTATCAAAACAAAACGAAAAACCAACTATACTATCTTAACGATCACAAAGGATCTAGAATTTAGCTTTTAAACGTACGTCCATGGTTTTTAGCTCCCCTCCCCGCCACACTTTAACGGTAATGACATCTCCGGGCTTCGCTTTATCTAACAAACCCTTTAAATCGTCAAAAGATTTCATTTTCTGGCCTTCAACTTCCACAATGACGTCATTGGGCAGGATTCCGGCATACTGCGCAGAGCTCCGGTCTTCCACCGATTCGATCAGCAAACCACTTTTAACACCCAGGGAAAGTTCTTGCGCGATTTCATCATTCACTTCGTACATACTTACTCCCAGGTTGACCCGTGCCACATTACCATTTTTTATCAAACCCGCAGCAACTTTCTGCATCAAATTAACCGGAATGGCAAAAGAATAGCCAACGTACGAGCCGGTTTGTGAATAAATGGCCGTATTGATGCCGATCAGATTGCCATCGGCATCTACCAGGGCTCCACCGCTGTTACCAGGGTTAACCGCCGCATCGGTTTGAATAAATTCTTCAATGGTGCGACCGTTTTCATCGCCCTGCAGAATGTCAATGTCCCGACCTTTGGCACTGATGATGCCCGCCGTCACCGTTGAACGTAGTTTATCGTAAGGATTACCAATGGCTAATACCCAATCGCCTACCTGAGCCTCATCGGAATTTCCCATCATGGCCACCGGCAGGTTCTGGGCGTCAATCTTGATGACGGCCAGGTCGGTGCTGGGATCCTTTCCAATGACCTGTGCCTGGTATTTTTTGTCGTTAAATAAGGTCACATCGATGATGTCGTAATCGTCCACTACGTGATTATTGGTCACGATGTAACCATCCGGGGAGATGATGACGCCACTTCCCGTACCGGGAGGGATGTTAAATCCTCCAAAAGGGAAAGAAAAAAGACTTCCCATATCGTCATCCATGAAATTGC
>JAGQXC010000377.1 GCA_020436785.1 Saprospiraceae bacterium
ATTGGCTGGCAGGGATACCTAATTGCGGCCACTGTATTTTCCACTGACCCATTCCGTAACCAATAAAGGGTTTATGTGCTACCAAATCCAAGGATTTCTCCCACATCACCTTACGTTCCTGGGAAGTTGGGGAATTCCAAAACTGAACGGGATCGAGTCGCTGACGAAGTTGACCGGGATTGGCCAGCCAGAGGAGAGCCATCAAAACCGGCAATATCCATCCCCATCGCAGGAAGCGTTTGACTTCCGGCCGGTGAAGTGCCAAAATCAAAGCAAACAGCAGCAGCGACAGGTAAGCAGCCCGGCTTTGCAAAAGAATAATAACCATCGACATGGTTACAATCCACAATCTACGGACGCTCTTCATTGAAATGCTGTGAGAAGCGAAAGCCAACCAACCCATCAGCACGGCGGCGATGATGGATTTGTGCCCGCCAGGGAACTGGATCCGGTACAGGGACTGATTGTTCCATCCATACGCAAACCCCGTAACCAGGAGGTTAAAAACGACAGTGATCAGATACAACCAAGCCACCCAACTGACGATCCTGGGTAATGTAACGACTTCATCCCAGCATTGTGAAAGGATCAATATTGAAACAATCGGAGTAATAATTAGAAAGTTGGACCAAATAGCCTCCGTGCTGTTGTAGGACCAGATGACCGATACCAGGGACCAAACTACCCCCAATCCTGACCACACCATTGATTTGGGAATCAACCATTGCCGTGGCTTTTTCATTAGGACCATACACCCTACCGCAATCACCAGCATGGTGATTGCCCGGGGAAGTTGATAAGGCTCCACCAGCCCGGGTCCCAGGACAAAAAAGAGTGCCCCCCATGCTATCCAGACAATATTTTTATGCATTCCCCGATCGGATCAATATCAATTCTCCAAGGTATACTTTTCCAAATGGAATTGTGACAATGTTTCAATCCTCCGAATGATCCTGACCGTTCGCCCGAACGGATTTCATCTTGTCAGGCAATATCAACGTTTTCAGATTATCAATTATAGGTAAGAACTGCATAACTTGCCGCCATAATCAGGTAGATGTCCCGTTTTACCCAATGGTTTGATCGTATATCCATGCTTCTCAGCATGAGCATCATTGCCTTCTTTATTTGGGATTTTGGCTTTGAACATGTGCATGGCGTGCTCTATTCTTACCAGTGGGTATACTTTCTATACCTGTTTATAGTCGCTCCAATATCATTCTACGGAGACCGTGACAAATGGAAGAACTTCCATTGGGGATATTTTAAAACCTTTTCTTTTGTCATTCATTTTATCAGTTTTCTTACCCTTATTTATACGGCGTACGATCTGATATTCCGTGGCATAACTTTGTGGCATCACCATGCTTTGGGGAGTTTCAGTCTGGCCTGGATTCTGTTTTTTGCCGGTTTAATTTCGATCCAGCATTCCTTTTATCTGGAAAAGATCAAAATTCACCCAAACCTGTTATTTACCTCCAGTTTTACCCTGATCATATTAATTGGTTCCTTATTGTTAATGTTACCCAATGCAACGGAAGAAGGCATCGATTTTATTGATGCTGCATTTACCGCTACGAGCGCAGTTTGTGTAACCGGGTTGACGGTGATGAATACCTCCGCCGATTTTTCGGACCTGGGGCAATGGATCATTTTGTTTTTAATCCAGATCGGAGGTATAGGCATCATGACTTATACCGGACTGGTCGCCTATATTCTCCGTGGCGGCAGTTCTATTTCGAATCAGGTCATCTTAAAAGAGATGGTCAATGCCCGGGTCATAGGTGGTGTAATGGACGTCATCCGCAAGATCCTCTTTATCACCCTGATCACCGAGATCATTGGTGCATGTTTTTTATATTATTTTATGCCGGAAGCATCCGGGTACCGTACAATTCCCTATGCGGTTTTCCATGCCGTTTCAGCATTTTGCAATGCCGGCTTTTCCACCGTCTATGACGGAATGGCTGATCCTCAACTGGCCCAGGCAACCGGCGTTCTTGCGATCATTATGATCCTGATCATTCTGGGCGGACTTGGTTTCAATATTGTATTTGACGTGTATGATGCAGGGATCAACCGCTTACGCCGTATCTACCTGCAGGTCATTCAAAATGATCAACTCCCTCCGCTTCGTCGAAGGGTACATATTCATACCCGGATCACCCTGATCACAACCGGTAGCTTACTCCTATTTGGCACCGTTATGTACTATATCCTGGAAAGGAATAATATCCTGGTTGGGATGCAGGAAAGTCACCGGTGGATACAGGCATTATTTATGTCGGTTACTAGCCGAACTGCAGGGTTCAATACCTTTAATCTAACCTCACTGAGCCTGGCAAGTATCATGGTCACCCTCCTGCTTATGTATATTGGGGCATCACCCAATTCAACCGGTGGAGGAATCAAAACGACAGTTTTTGCAATTGGCGTCCTGAATATCGTCAGCCTCACCCGTGGCAAAAAAAATATAGAAATTGAAAGCCGTGTGGTTGGCGACTCCAGCATCCGCAAAGCTTTTGCCATCATCGGACTTTCGATACTGGCGATTGGAATTTTTATTTTTCTATTGTCCATCACCGATCGCCAGTTCACCCTGAATCAGCTTGCTTTTGAGGTTTTTTCTGCATTTGGTACGGTTGGATTGTCTCTGGACGTGACTCCTCACCTGACCACCGCCGGCAAGGTAATCATCATTCTGGCCATGTTCACCGGCAGAGTAGGCTTATTTTCATTGATGCTAGGACTGATACCAAAAGCTTCACATATGCGTTATCAGTTGCCATCTGAAGAGCTTGTCGTTTATTAGATCGTAAATTATGAAGTACATTATTATCGGAATCGGAAACTTTGGCCTCGCACTTAGTGAAAAACTGATGCTGCTTGGTCACGAAGTCGTGGCGGTTGACAAACGCATGGAAAAAGTCGACCTGATCAAGGACCGCGTAACCTTGTCACTCGCGATGGATACCACCGACAAATCGGCGGTGGAATCGTTACCCTTGCGGGATGCCGATGTAGTAATCGTAGCCATCGGCGAAGAAGAAGGTCCTTCGCTGCTTACGGTAGCCATCTTAAAGGAATTACAAATCAAACGCATCGTCGCCCGGACTTTATCGCCGGTCCACTCGACCATTCTCCACGCCATGGGCGTTCAGGAAATCATTAACCCAGAGGAAGAAGCCGCAGACCGCCTGGCCAGGAGGCTGATCATCAAAGGAGTTATTGATTCATTTTATCTCTCTGACCGCTTCAACATTGTTGAGATCAAAGTACCTGACAAGTACGTGGGCAAAACCTTGCATGACATCGACGTACGGCACAACCACCGCGTGCTGGTCCTCACCATTATTCGTTACAAAAAATTAAAAAATGCCCTGGGTGGGGAAGCCGTAAAACGCAGTGTCCTGGGGGTGGTTGATATCCAAACGGTCCTGGAGGAAGACGACATCCTGGTCATGTTTGGGGACATGAAACATATTGCCCAATTTGGCGTGTATTAAGGATACCAACCTCACCAAAAACAAAGGGGACCTTCAATCGAAAGCCCCCCGTGTATCCCAAAAACAAAATTTGAACTAACTGTATATTAGTCGATAACCACTAGCTTTTTCGTTGCATGGAAAGGTCCGCTTTCCAGTTGGTAATAAAGTACACCTGAACCTGGTAACCGATTCCGATCTACCCGGATTTGTTGGTATCCCTGTTCAAATTGACCGGTATACCGGAACACCTCTCGTCCGCTAACATCGACGATGCGCAAGGTGGCCGGAGCGGCGGAAGGTAAAATAAATCCGATGGTGGTGACGTCGGCAAATGGATTCGGAGTATTCTGGAAGAGCGTAAAGTCTTTTCCGTTGTAAGGATAACCAGGTTCGGTGGTTATCAGGTTGACCGGTATTATTTCTTCATGGCGATACCCTTCGCTTTTTGTGATGCCACTGGTCATGGACAACGTCTGGCTAAGCTGGACGGATTGATTTGGCCTCACCACGATGGTAAACAGCACTTCCGACTCAGGAATCGTAACCGGATTGGTGCCATTCCAACTGGCGGTTAAAAAGCCATCCACTCCCAGATGTAAGCCAAAGTTCTCGGGAGTGCAATCCAGTGCTCCCGGCTCTACGTTAAGGATTTCCAAATCCGGTGCAACCAGGGTAAACTGGAATCCATCAATCGCATCAAATCCCTCGGCACGAACGGCCAATCGAACTTCATTGCCGGCTGCAACCCGACGATCCTCCATTTGGAAGACCAAAGGTTGCCGATCACGGATCTCCACTGCCTGAAATTGTTGACTATTGGCCTTATTGGAATGATTGACATCACCAACTTTAATCCCGATGAAATCCGCGTGGATAACCGGTTCATCACCGGCCGACAAGGTCACTTCTTCCTGATAGTCCCAGGGAGCATCCGGATTATTAAATGACTGATCTGCCGGAATAAAACGCCAACTTTTCTCGCCGGGTAACGTTTCTACGACACCGAGGACCAGCTTTCGCAATTCGACCAGATCGACGGCTGAAAGTTTACGGTCTCCATTGACGTCTGCGGCAATGAGATTGTAAGGACCTGTCAGGGTTTTCGCCCCTAACAAATGTTTTTGAATTTCGAGGATATCCAGGGTGCTCACCCCATTGGTGTAATCGTTATTACGCTCCGGCGCAATGTGATAAGTCTTTTGCATGGGCAATCCTGAAAAAGCAAACATACCATCTGCCTTGGTCTCAAATTCCGGATATTCGTTCGTGGCATTTGCCAATCCCACCGATACATACTCCACACTGATCGATTGACTGGTCGTGATCTGTCCTTCAATCGTAGTCAAGCTTATATCAGGACATGCATCAGACCCCGGTTGTACCAGAATGTACGTCTCACAGGCATCGTAATTTCCTTCCTCATCCCAGACATAAATGGTCACACTGAGCTGACCCAGCTGATCACAGGTCAGGGTTTGGTAAGAACTGCGCATGTCCGCATCATACAACGGATCGTCATCGGGATGGTCGGGCCCAAAGGTGAAGCGCAATTTTTCTTTTGGCGTGCAATTGTCATAACTGCCGGCATCCAGGTCAATCGCCCAAATATCTACCGAACCGGAAGAAGGCATGATCACCGTGGCGATCCCATTGAAGCAGTAGGGTGTCGGCTTCTTACAATCACGGACGGTAAAGGTCGTGGAGCAGGTATCTTCATTACCACATAGGTCCGCAGCAATCAGACATACGGTGTGAGTACCTACCGGATAGTTTCCGCTCAGAATGTTCCCATTTCCATATATATAGGCGGCCGGAACATTTTGTCCGAAAGGTTTCACAAAATAACGGTAGCGGATGTCCGAGGCAGGAGTACAAACATCGGTTGCTGTTCCCAATTCAAAATTAACATTGGTTCCTTCGCAATCGTTGTCGAAGATGCAGGCCTCTGGCAGCTCATTGCAGGTCACCACCGGAGCGTTGTGATCCAATACCTTAATCACCTGGAGGTAGGTGACATAACCGTCCCCGTCATCTTTAAGATTCCGGTGTACACAGCAACGGTCATCGCTGGCTACCAGGCGGTCATCGACAATCACATCCGGATAATGATGATGAATATCCGGGCTGTAAACACACCAATCGACCACCTTCCAGGTTCTTAAAATCTTATAACATGCCCCGTCGACGATGTCAAACTTTTCATCGGAATAGGTAATTCCGATCAGTTCGCAGTCGTCATCACTGATCTCCGGATAACCGGCGCCAGCAGGGGTAGCTGAAAGGTCCAGACCATCCGCATCACAATAGGCATGCACATCAGCCGGAAATACCACTTCAAAGTCCGATCTGGGTTTCACATAAAGGGTCTGCGTATCGTGGGAGCTGTTTCCGCATTTATCGGTTGCTGTTACGGTTTTATGGAGCGTGCCAACTCCACATTCATTCAAAGCGCCATCGTATGCAACCTCTACGTCGGGGTACCAGCAATTGTCCTCTATCACCCAGTCGTCTTCGGTCTCTTCGAAGTAATGTTGCGGGTCCGGTTTCACTCCGTCCACATCGTATTTATCCAGCAATAGCCAGATTCTGCAATAAATGGGCCCCCAATCATTTTGATCGTACCATTCCGAGAAATCATCACAGCCAGGAGTCCCACTGTAATGATTGTCTTCACTGCAAATGGACCCACCATAATATCCATATTCACTGGACCAGGGATATTCCACACAGCATGCCGATTCACCCATCACCAGTTGGTTCATTCCTGTTGAACGATCCAGACTCAGGTAAGGAGAAGTGCAGTGCGTTGTCAAAATATCTTCGGCATCACACACATCATGAGTATACTGCGCATAGGTACCTGTTACCGTAGCTGTTTTGGTTCCGTAGTCGTAGGGTTTTACCACGCTCCAGCCGAAGGGCACGCCATCACAGTATACCGTCAAATCATCCGGAGCTACCACTTCCGGCGGTTGCTTATCATCCTTCAACACTTCAACCATGCAGTCATTATACAAGTGCGGGAAACGATAACGTTTTTCCGTCATCAGAACACGTGTGATTTGTGTTTCGGAAGGATAAACATTTAATACCCGGTTCGTCCATTCTGACTGTGCTGACGATGGATTGAAAGCGATGGCACACAAGCCATCCAGGTACGGTGCATGTTCATCAGGCTGGATGGGACATCCTAAAGAGTACAAGGGTACATCCCAGGCAATACCACCTTCATAAGATGCATCGCAAACCAAATCCGGCCTTGGATCCCCATAATGCATGTAATCATCCAAACGCCACAAATAATACGAGGCGAAATCCGCTGATAAATTCCACCAGTACCATTCATGTTCCCCACCGTGGAACAGGTGTTCATCATAAACCGGCAATCCACATGCTTCATAGACTCGCATGACCAACATTTCATTGCCACATTCACTCACATCGATGTAATCATCAAAAATGAACACGTTGATCCATTCTTCAATCAAATGATCATAGTACTCCTGACCATCCAGATAGGCATAATGACCGACGCAATTGACGATGTAATCATGCCAGTAATTTTGCCAGTAGTTGATCGAATCCATGCTTGCCACTGCAAAATGCAATTGTTCACAGCAATTGTCGTGTGAGCCATCATCCAAATCCTTGGCATAGATCCTCGCCCAGCATTCTTTGGGATCCAGGGTTACCTGGGTTATTTCATCACAAACCGGAGTGGGAGGGGTATTGTCAAATACACTGACACCCTGCAATAACTGTGTCTCATTCCAGCAGCGATCACGGATCGTATAGGTCACACAGTGCCAGCCATCCGGCAAGTATAAATGAGCTGTACCGCCCTGAGTAATTTTGCCTTGTTGCAGGATCGACTTACCCGGGTGTGCCGGATCGGCATATTCAACTTCGTAGTAGACTTCAAGCACATCATCACAATCTTTCGCCACATATTTCCGTGGATCCGGCAAAGTCACTGCGGATTTACAATCGTGTGCATCCGAACCCGCTTCAATGACCTCACACAACAGGTAAGCTGACGAGGAAACTGCCTTATTTACCAGGGTGGGATAGCGCATTACATCCAATTCCGTGCAATTACCTCCGTCAAGATTGGAGATGTAATCCAGGTCCAATTGCGGACCCATGGTATCCATGATTTTAAACCACTGCACGCATTGGGTATCGGTCAGGCTACACCAGTCATAGATGGACCAGACCCGCCGGATCTTATAGGATTTGCCACAGGTTGGGATCACAAAATCCTCATATTCGGCCACAAACTGGCATTTGGACTTTTGATTGAACACCGGACCGTCGTCGGATCTTTCCGGAAGAAAATAGGCATCCGGCTGGGTGGTGTCCATACTGGCCAGGCTGGGCGCCGGGAAATATCCATCTCCTTTGGTAGGCCAGGGATGCGCATATCCCTGAGCATCCAGATAAGTATCTCCATCTTTACCGCTGTTCCAGAGCAATTCAACCAGTTTACCATTACGGACGACCTCGGTGGTGCAATCAATGGCCGTATCTGGTGGACAAACCAGCGAATCCAGACTTTCTCTCCACACAAAAATGGTATCCGAGCATTGCCGGTAGTTGCCCCAGACATCGGAAACGCGTGTTTGGCGGGCGACATAGCCGAGGAAAGTGGTATCCGTATTGCAATCGTAACCGACCCATTTCATGGCCAGAATATCAATTTTTGGATCTCCGTAAAGCCGGCAATTATCACTGGAGGTTACCAGGTGAACGGCTTCATCAAGGTTTAAACAACTGACGGTATCATTTTGACAGAGAACCTGAGGAGGGTATTTGTCCTCCACCTTAATGTTTCCCCAACAATAATTATTGGTATAAGGATCAATGACTTTATAGACCAGTTTTTGTCCTACCAGGCTTGCATCGACAATGTTCCTATCCGGATAAAGCTGATTGTAATACGGATAAGGATACTCGAGCATCAGGATGAGATCCTGACAAGAAACCGGATCAAAGCCGGCCAGGACATCACCTGGTGCGACGATCCGACTGCAGGTACTGTTTAATGAAATGGTTACATCATCATGACAGGCCAGAATGCACTCCGCAGAGGGTCCGCGTGACACGAGATTGGCACGTAATTCAAAATTGCCCAGATCCAGAGATAACAGGTAGATCACCACCGTCACCGAGCCATTCGAGGCTTTGCTCATGATCCGTTCATACCCATGCAATTTGGCAAAAGACGTCCCATTGCTTTTACTATCAAATAAGGTATCCAGTTTTGCCGTCGGTTGCGTGGGATTGTTGGTTACACAATAGGAATTGGTAAATACACTCTCATCAACATCACCGCTAAAGACCAGCATACGTGCTTCAATGAATTTATCATTGGGGTAACCGATGACAAAATTGGTCGTAGGCACCAATTCAACCATCATGTCCGCATTCTGCGGGTAGACTTTGGTAATGGAGAGACAGTGATAGAATCCTTTTTGCAGATTGCCCACATTGCCAACGACCATATCGCAGCGATCGGTCTTGATTTCTTTGGTTAACGTATCCCCGGAGGTTACATAAAGCTTCTTGGCTGGCTGGCACAATCGGGAAAATTCGAGGACCTTCTGGCCGGAGAGAAATGGGGTCGCCAGAAAGAGTAGCAGGATAGGTAAACTCAGACGTAAAGAATATGAGTTCATGTGTCAAGTGTAAAATTCACCTAATAGGTACCAAAGAATGTGCCACAAAAGTGGTACACCCTTATCGGTACACGGGATTATAATTGTCCAGGTTAAGACTGGGAACTAGTGCGAAGTAACCGATTTAACTCACTCATTATGAGGCTTTTTTAGTTAAAAAATGAATGAGCTATGAAGAAAGTTTACTTAACAAAATGGACTCATATTTATCAAGAACAAATCGAATTCTTTACGAATAAATAATTACATAAATTGTTAAAAGCAGCATGCGTTATTTTACCTCCCTACTCCAGCCCATGGTGCGTTTTACCGCTTCCTGCCAGCCTTCATAGAGATTATTTCGCGTCTCCGGTTCCATCTGAGGATGAAACTCGCGATCCAGTGCCCATTGCTGACTGATGTCCCCGACGGTCCAGAAACCAACCGCCAACCCTGCCAGATAAGCGGCTCCTAATGCTGTGGTTTCAATAATCTTAGGCCGCTGGACGGGCACATTCAGGATATCGGCCTGGAATTGCATCAATAAGTTGTTCGCACTGGCACCTCCATCCACCTTCAAAGTGGTAAGTTGAATGGAGGCATCGGTTTGCATGGCATCCAGCACATCTTTGGTCTGGTAGGCCAAAGCTTCCAGGGTAGCACGGATGATGTGGGCTTTGGAGGTTCCCCGGGTCAATCCGAAGATGGCTCCTCGGGCGTACATATCCCAATATGGCGCGCCCAATCCGGCAAAGGCCGGGACCACATACACCCCTTCCGTATCGGTCACCTTAAAGGCATAGTACTCACTGTCCGGGGACTCATCAATGATCTTCAGACTATCACGCAACCATTGAATGGCGGCGCCTGCAATAAAAATGGAACCCTCAAGGGCATAACTCACTTGTCCCTGAATGCCCCAGGCAATGGTGGTCAATAATCCGGCTGTCGATGCGACGCGATCCTTGCCTGTATTCATCAACATAAAGCAACCGGTGCCATACGTATTTTTTGCCATCCCGGGATGAAAGCACGCCTGACCAAATAAAGCAGCCTGCTGATCACCCGCCATTCCGGCTACCGGAATCGCAATGCCATCAAAAAGCTGTTCAGACGTATGGCCGTATATTTCACTGCTCCCGTGCACTTCCGGCAGAAGGGCCGCCGGGATATCCAGCACTTCCAGCATCCTTTCATCCCATTCCAATCGGTCAATATTGTAAATCATCGTCCGAGAGGCATTGCTGTAGTCGGTCATATGCCTGGTACCGCCGGTAAGATTCCATACCAGCCATGAATCGATGGTCCCAAAACAAAGTTCACCATTAGTTGCCCGCTCACGGGCTCCCGGCACATGATCCAACAGCCATTTGATCTTGGTACCTGAAAAATAGGCGTCAATGACCAGTCCGGTATTTTCCCGAACATAATTCTCCAGACCCTGCGCTTTCAGTGCATCACAGAGGTCTGCGGTCCGACGGTCCTGCCAGACGATGGCGTGATGGATGGGCTTACCGGTTTTCCGGTCCCAAATCAATGTCGTCTCTCGCTGGTTGGTTATCCCAATGCCGCGGATTTGATCGGCTTTAACCTGGCATTTTTTCAGGACATCCCGAGCTACCTGTAACTGCGTATTCCAAATCTCCCCCGCATCATGCTCCACCCATCCTGGCTTGGGAAAATATTGAGTAAACTCCAACTGGGATACTCCAACGATGGATCCCAGCTTATCAAAAAGGATGGCTCGGGAACTGGTGGTACCCTGATCAAGGGCTAAGATGTATGACATCGACGACTGGATTTTAATTGTGCAAAAAGATAAAAAAAAACCGACTAGCGGCTGAGGTTCCGGGAACATTTAAATTGGATGGCCCTTCCGGATGCAGCTTCAGGTAAATTGCCGGACAAATAGTCAGCGATGAAATCAGAAATCTCTTCTTTTCCTATTTTTATCCAAAACAACAACCTATGTCCATGAAAATCATCTCCTGGAATGTGAACGGCCTGCGGGCAACCCGTAAGAAAAACTTCGATGAAGCCATGAAAAAGGAGTCACCGGATATTTTGTGTTTACAGGAAACCAAAGCTCAGGATGAAGAAGTGCTGGGAGAATTGACGGAATGGAACGGTTATCACATCCATGTCAACTCCGCCGAAAAAAAAGGTTATTCCGGAACAGCAATCTTGTCGAAGGCAGAGCCGGTTCGGATCCAATCCGATATCGGAGTGACCGACCATGACACCGAAGGGCGGGTGATCACTGCGGAGTTTCCAGACTTTTATCTCGTAAATACTTATGTTCCCAATAGCGGTCGAGGTCTGGTTCGTCTTGATTACCGGCAAACCTGGGATGCAGATTTCCTGAAGTACCTAAAAAACCTGGATCAGTCTAAACCGGTTATCCTGACCGGAGACCTGAACGTAGCCCACCAACCGATCGACCTGGCGAATGACAAGAGCAACTATAATAAGACGGCCGGATACACTCAAATTGAAATCGATGGCTTACAAAACCTGTTGAATGAAGGGTGGGTGGATAGTTTCCGGCAATTGCATCCGGAGACGGTCGCCTACACCTATTGGAATTATATGTTTAAAGCCCGGGAACGTAACGTCGGGTGGCGGATCGATTATTTTATCGTAAGTAGCCGTTTGATGCCCAAGGTGAAAGATTCCTACATGCTGCCGGAAGTGATGGGGTCAGATCACTGCCCGATTGTCCTCATTGTGGAAACCTGATCCCTGGCGTTCAGGACGCCAAAAAAATAGGTATTGTATTAATAAATCTCTACATTTGATATACGTTAAGGCCATCCTAGCGTTATCAAGGATAAATCAATCATTTAAAAATTATAATTATGAGCAAATTTGATGATTGCGTCAGTCTTTATGAAAAAGAAATGAAAGACAAGTTGGGCATGAAGACCATCGATGGCGCTTTATTGAAATCCGTTACCAAAGGCTGTGGTCCTTCGATCTACCGTGCGGATGCAAGCAAGGTTTCCAGTGGAGATCCCCAGGAACTTGAACGGGTCAAAAAGAACTTTCTGATCAAAAAATTAGGTCTTAAAGACGGACCGGAATTGGACAAAGCCATAGCTAAAGTGGTTGATACATTTGGTTCAAGCAACCGGAACAAATATCGCGCAATCTTTTACTATCTGTTGGTAAAGGAGTTTAAGAAGGAGTCCATGTACAAATAGTAGGGACTGACTTTACCCCGAAGACTTAAAAGCCGGTTGCCTAGCGCCGGCTTTTTTTATTTCTTTCCGGTCAATCAGCAGGTACCCACATACGCCAGTAAGGACTCGTCAGCATGTACCGAACAACTGCTTTCCGGTACCAGGTAAAAGACACTTCCCGGCCGTAACGCCCGATTCCGGCGATCAGAAATAATCTTCCCCTGTCCCCGGATCACAATGAGTTCTCCGGGGGATCCGGCAGGCAAATTCATTTCCTGGCCAGCGGACAGTCGAACTTCATACAGCTTAAAATCCGGCACCGGCACTTCATAAATCATCCCTTGCGCGGTCTTTTTTGCCTTGAGGATTTCCGGCTCTACCGGTTGAGCAAACACATGTTCCAACAGGAGATCCACGTCTACATATTTTGACGTCAGGCCACCCCGGAATACGTTGTCCGAATTGGCCATGATCTCCACATTTTGGCCTTCCAGATATGCATGCGGAATTCCTGCATCCTGGAAAATACCTTCCCCGGGCAATAAACAAACCAGGTTCAACAGGAAAATGGAAAAAATACCTCTGTCCAGCCCATATTGGAGAAAGGCTTTAGCCGCCCAATATTCGGGTTGAAACCGCGTCAACTCACCGCGCTGAAATGCCGGTAAGACACGATCCCGCAAAGGGCTCAGGTAATCAAATAATTTGGCATCCGAAAGTTGCATAATGTGCGTATAAAGTCCTTTTAGTCCTCTTTTGCGCAATATGGTCAGGAAGTCTGACCACTCCGGCACGTTTCCGATAAGCATACGCAACGATTTCTCATTCTGAAACCCGTGAAGCAACCAAAATTCGGAAATAGCAACCATCAACTCCGGCTTGTGATTTGCATCTTTGAACACCCGGTCGTACGCATCAAGTGGACGGTTGAGTTTTTCTTCACGAGCAAATCCGATTTCAGCATTTACCTTGGTTGGATGGATCTGGATCGACAACATATCGTGCACGTCCAGTACTTTAAAAAGAAACGGAAGGTGATCTCCAAACTGCGATTGCAGTGAAGACCCCAGCCAGAAATTAGGATCATGCCCGATCAATTCATTCAGGGGTTGCCACTGATCTTCCCAAAAAGCCAGCGCCGGAGACTTTGGATGATCACCAATCCACCATTCGGCGAAAGGCTCACCCTGGTCGTTCTGAATGCCTGCCAAAGAAGGGATCAATGTTTTACCACCCCAGGCATAATGCTGTATGGATGGCTGGATTGGAATGGGAGGAATTTTACTGCCAGTCATAAATTGTAGCTAAAAGTGCATTGGTAGATGTATCTAAAGAACCATCCGTCTGTTTTTTATCCAGGAACGGATGGATCTGGACGGCGAGTTTTTTACCTAACTCAACGCCAAATTGATCAAAGCTGAAAATGTTCCATAGGATGCCCTGAACGAACACCTTATGCTCATAGAGAGCGATCAGTTGGCCTAACGACCGGGGCGTCAAGGCCTTCATCAGAATGGTATTGCTCGGCCGGTTTCCGGGAAAGACTTTATGGGGAAGTACCTGGGGGCTTACCTGTTCACCACTCTGCTCCATCTCCTCACGCGAACGTCCAAGCATCAGCGCCCTGGATTGGGCGATTAAATTGGCCAGGAGCCATGGATGATGGCCAGGAAGCGGATGAGAAGGGTCGACGACCCCAATGAAATCGCAGGGAATCTCCGAAGTTCCCTGATGGATCAACTGATAAAAGGCATGCTGACCGTTGGTTCCCGCTTCACCCCATACGATTGGGCCCGTGTGATAATCCACCGGATGCCCGTTGCGATCCACTGACTTGCCATTGCTTTCCATATCCAACTGTTGGAGGAAGGCCGGTAAACGGTGTAAATATTGATTATAGGGTAAAACGGCCAGGGTGTCCATGTGCAGGAAATTAATGTTCCAAACGCCTACCATCCCCAGGATAACCGGCATGTTTTCCAGTAGAGGTGCACTTTGAAAATGCCTGTCCATTGCATGCATTCCATCCAGCAGTTCACGGAACGAGGAAAATCCGACGGTAAGCGCAATAGACAACCCGATCGCAGAGGACAGCGAGTACCGGCCTCCCACCCAATCCCAAAATTCAAACATATTTTGAGGATCAATACCAAACTCAACCACCCCCTTGGTATTGGTCGATACAGCCACGAAGTGATCTTTCACATGGGACAGGTCCCCCGCATGATCCAGGAACCAGGTTCTGGCGCTGTGGGCGTTGGTCATCGTCTCCAGCGTGGTAAATGTTTTGGAGGAAATGATGAACAACGTACGCTCCGGGTCCAAATCCCGGGTTACCTGAAAGAGATGGTTCCCATCAATGTTGGATACAAAATGAGGTTTTATTCCTTCCATCCAATAGGCACGGAGCGCTTCGGTCACCATAACGGCACCAAGATCCGAACCTCCAATGCCGATGTTGACGACATCGGTAATCTTTTTACCCGTATAACCAACTTTGTGCCCCGAATGAATGGCTTCACAAAATCGTTCCATTTTATCGAGGACCCGGTAAACCTCCGGAACGACATTCTCCCCATCCACCATCATGCTGGCGTTTCTGGGCGCGCGAAGCGCGGGGTGCATCACTGCACGTCCTTCCGTTTCATTGATCGGTTCTCCGGAAAACAGGGCATCGCGTGCTGCTTCCAACCGGCATTCGCGGGCAAGATCAGCCAGTAACTCCATCGTCTCCCGGTCTAGGCGGTTTTTGGAGTAATCGAGATAGAGCTCCTCCAATTGTAAGGACATCTCCGACCCACGATTAGGATCTTCCGAAAACCAGGACTTCAATTTTTTGTTCCGGAGTGTTTCAGATCGTTTTTGCAGTTTTTGCCAGGCAGTGGTGGACCGTGGATTAATTTTTGGTAACATGATTAAACAATTCAAGCACGAAAATAAAAGGTTATCTTCATTTCCTGCGAGCGGTTACCAAACTTTGACGCTGATTTTACCCAAACCGATGACTAAACACTTGGAAACCGGAAAACAAGGTGAGCAATTGGCCCGTGCCAGGATCGAACGGTTGGGCTGGAAGCTCCTGGCAGAAAACTGGAGACATGGGCATCTGGAATTGGACCTGGTGGCGATGGATGGGGATGTCCTGGTTTTCATTGAAGTTAAAACCCGCACATCCATTTATTATGGCCATCCCGAAACATTCGTTACGCCTGCCAAACAACGTAAATTGTGGCAGGCCGCCGAAGCGTTTATGATTGAAATTGGTCACAGCTGGGAGATTCGTTTTGATATCATTGCCATTTATCTGCCCCCGCAATCCAGCCCGGTTATCAAACACTTTCACGATGCTTTCTGGCCCGGGTGGAATGAATGATCCTTTCACTAATCATTTTTTGGTTTGAAGAACTTTTCTTATTAAAGAATTTGATTTACCTTTGCACTCCAATAATTTGACTTAACATGAAGAAAGACTTGCATCCCGGAAATTATCGCCTTGTGGTCTTCAAGGACTTCTCCGTTGATAAAGCGTTTATGACCCGGTCCTGTGCACCTACCCGCGATACGATTGTTTGGGAGGATGGTAAAGAGTATCCGTTGATCAAACTGGAGATTTCAAGCATGTCCCACCCATACTTTACGGGTAAAATGAAATTTGTGGATACGGCAGGTCGAATTGATAAATTCAATAAGAAATTTGCCAATTCACGTTTTGCCAAGAAGGAAGAATAACCGTTCATTGTGAACCAAATAAAAAAAAGCTGCTTGGCAAAGAGCCGGGCAGCTTTTTTTCATTATAGCCAAATGCAGTCCAGGCAATGAAGATTTTATCCCGACGTTTATTAATGCAAGGAAAGGACCATGAGCCGTAATATCATTTTGTTTGATGATGACAGTTGGGAACATCTGTTGCCCATTAGTTTCACCAAACCCGTGGGGGAACTACGGATCGGTGTCCTTACGCTCCGGGAAAAATGGGAGAATTTGCTGGGAGGCACCGCGACCTACATCACCCAGGACCATTTGGCTCAAGCGTACCCCCTAAAGATCGAAGAAGACAACTACCTGATCAATGCGGCCTACCTGCCTTCCCGCGAACTGGTTAAACTGATCGAACAGCTCAACATCAATGAGGCCATTATGGATGGTGAAGACCTCATTGGCGCCCGGTTTCCGCGCAGTCAATTTGATTTGTTGATTCGTGAAGAACCTATCCGTGAGTTGAATGGATTTCAGATCAAAGACACCCCATTTTTTAAGATAAACCGTCCCTGGCACTTTTTCCAGTACAATGAAATTGCCATGCAATGGGATGTCGAATGGCTGAGCAAGCAACATTCGTTTCAAATTCCGGATCAAAGCAATCATGTGATTCAAGGGGACCGGATCTATATTGAAAAAGGCGCGTTGGTCCGGAATGCATTTCTCAATGCTGAGCAAGGGCCTATCTACATCCGCAAAGGCGCCCAGGTCATGGAAGGAACAATGATCCGCGGACCATTTGCCCTGGGAGAACAAGGGGTTTTGAAAATGGGAACAAAGGTCTACGGACCCACTACATTGGGCCCCGGATGTACCGGAGGGGGAGAAATCAAGCAATCGATCATGATGGCTTATTCCAACAAAGGACACGACGGCTACCTCGGCAATTCCGTGATCGGTTCATTCTGTAATCTCGGAGCCGGCACGTCGACCAGCAACCTTAAAAACACTCTGGATGAAGTGGCTGTATGGAGCTATGCCGAAAATCAGTTCGTTCAATCCGGCAGTCCCTATTGCGGTACGTTCATGGGTGATTACGTGCGAACCGGGATTCATACCATGCTAACTACCGGCACGGTGATCGGCCCGTATTGCAACTTGTTTGGAGACGGTTATTTCCGGAAATACATCCCCGCATTTACCTGGGGAGGCCCCCAGGGATTCCAGACCTTTTCCCTAGCCAAAGCTCAACAAATTGTCGAAGCGACGCATCTGTCCAAGAACCAACCGGCTAAAGACCTGGATTGGCAGATCGCTGAAGCCATTTATCACAAAACAGAAGCCCACCGCGCTTCATACACTTCCTGATGGAATTCCCACTCTGGAAACGGCTGGCCAGTTATTTATGGGATGTACCCGTCGAAGTCACTTCCTCCGAATATAATGATCATCTTGCCGTCAGCCTGGTCAAAAACAAATTGCAGTTAAGCACCAAAAATGCCATTTATTCTTTTGATGAAGCCTACGATAATTTTCGCCAGTCCTTTACGGTCATTAACTGGGAGAATTTCACCTGTGACAAGGTGCTGGTTCTTGGTTTTGGCTTAGGATCCATACCCCTGATCCTGCAAAATGTATTTGAGCAAAATCCTGAGATTACTGCCGTCGAACTGGATGAGACCATTGTTGATCTGGCTGTCCGGTACACCATCCCGCGTCTCCGTTTGCCGGTCAACTGGTACCTCACCGACGCGGCCAGGTTTGTATCCCAGGATGAAGGAACCTACGACCTGATCTGTGTGGATGTTTTTGACAATGCCGAAATTCCCGAGGCCTGTCAAACGACGCAATTTCTGGAAGATTGTCAACGATTACTAAGCCCCGGAGGTTTGCTCTTTTACAATTGCCTGGCCTATACCGAATTGGACCGGTCCCGGACTACGCGTTTCTATGAAAGGACATTTAAGTCGGTCTTCCCCCATGCCGATTACAAATCTGTGACCGGCAATCACATTTTGATCAGTGATCGGAATAAACTGATGCCCTGAATCAAGTGGCAATGGGTGCCCCCAGGACCGCATCGGAAATGGCAAATGAATCCACCAAGGCCCGGGCATTCACTCGAACATCCGCGCAAAGCTTACGGATCATCCGGCGAATGGCCTTCGTCTTGACCGGGTCCATATAACCTGTTTCCAGATACCATCCTTTGTGTGCCAGAAGCGTATGTAGCGCGAACAAATCGCACAACTGCTTCAGTGGCAAATACACACCGGTTGATTTCCTGGCCGCCACCACTTTGATGAATTGTTCGAGGACCAACCGTTCGACAAATGCCTGGGCTGCGGCAACCATATGCATCTGACATCGAAGAAATGCGTCGTAACCGTCCATGTGTTTCCTTAAATAATTGCGCATCCGTTCGGCAACCCCTTGCAACAATTTTTTCTCCCGATACCGGAATGCTGCAAGTTGAAACTCCGGATCAAGCAAATGCGCCGCGTCGGTATTTCGGGTCGCTATAGGATTCTTTTCGGTTACTGAGGTTGAAACACGTTCCATGATTAACCGTATCATGGCCAGATTACCCTGATCGTGCAACTGTTGTCTAAAATCACTGAGCAATCCCTTCGCAACCAATTGCCACAGGACGGTATTGTCCCCTTCGAAGGTGGTGAAAATATCGGTGTCGGCTTTCAAATCAGCGAATCGATTCTCGTAAAGGTATCCTTTGCCTCCACAAGCCTCCCGGCACTCCTGCAACGATTGCACAGCAAAGGTCGTCGTGTATGCTTTCAGTCCCGCCGCCATGGTTTCTACCTTCCGCAGGTCCCCACCCTGCGCAGCCTGATATTGACGGGTTAATTCGGTGAGGGCAAAATCCAGAGCATATGCCGTGGCCAACCTTGGCAATAACCGCCATTGGTGAGTTGGATAGTCCAGCAACAACGTTTCCGGCTGTCCATGTCCGGGGCTGAACTGACTTCTCCGAAGTGCATATTTGATGGCAATGGTCAGTCCGGATTTTGCGGCGGACAGACCTGCCCTGCCTACACAAATCCGTCCACCCACCAGGGTAGAAAGCATGGTGAAGAATCGTTTATCCGGATTTTCGATCGGACTGGAATACTGTCCATCGGCTGCCACCGTTCCGAATTTATTCAGGAGGTTTTCGCGGGGGATGCGAACATGCTCAAACCAGATCTTACCATTATCCACCCCATTCAGGCCGATTTTATACCCATTGTCTTCGACCCGTACACCGGGAAGGAGATTTCCTTCCACATCACGGACAGGGACGATAAATGCATGGACCCCATGCCCGGTTCCCAATGTATACAATTGGGCAAAAACAACGGCCATACGACTATGGAGCGCATTGCCGATGTATTCTTTGTTGGCGCCGGGGGAGGAAGAATCAATGACAAATTCTTCGGTAGATGCATCATAGTTGGCGGTGGTAAGCAAACTGCGAACGTCGGAACCGTGTCCTGTCTCCGTCATGGCAAAACACCCCGGTAATTCCAATGTTCCGGCATCCCGCAGATACAGATCATGGTGTTTCTTGGTTCCCAGGTGTAAAATGGCTCCACCGAACAGGCCGAACTGAACGCCAAACTTGACCACCAAGCTCAGATCGTGGTGGGCCAGTGTTTCAAATATCGCCGCGTAGGAGCCCATATCATTGAGACCTCCGTAGTCCACCGGATAGGAAATTGCTCCGTAACCTTGGCGCGCTAACATTTTGCACCAGGTAAGGACTTGCTGACGGTGAACATCTTTTTCCCGGGTATACCGGTACTGGAAAACCGGATCATCCAGAAGACGACGTAACTTATTCCGCTGAGGGCCATAATCATCATCCAGCAAGGCCGTCATTTCTGTGACATCAAACCGGGGCAAATGCTGGGTGTCCAATGGGTGTGAATCCATCAATTTGGCAGCAAGTACCCGGTAACTTTCCGGATTCGTGACGCCCAGCGCGGTTTCCATTTCCTGGAGCGCTGCTAAGACCTGGTCAATGTGTCCGCGTTCAGTTCCTTTTCTTGAGGCGGCAGAAGCCATCTCCACGCCCAATTTAGCCAACGACATGCGTGCTTTATTGGGTAATTGACCGGCAGCTTCCTGCATGGCCCGGATCCAATCCCGGAATATGATGTCATCCGGTGGCGATGCCGGATCCGCCCATCTGATCAATGTTTTCTTCTCGGCAGCGGTCAGGTGAGGCATGCGCTGGATGCGGTCGTGAATCAGATCCATTTCAGAAGGGCTGAGTACCGTATCAGACCAGGCGACATAAAGGATTGGCAGCAAAGAAAGCATTGACGGGGTGATGGGAACGGACGTGTGGGGAGGGAAGTGTGTCATACTGTTTTTCTTTAAATTTAATGGAAATATGCCAATAAAGCCTGGGGCAGGCTTGCTGGAATCACTACACCGTCTTCCTTCCCGTCCTGCTTGGTAGTTCGTTTAAATACTGCTTTCTTTGTAGTCTAAGCTTTACATTAAAATCCACCAGACATGAAAGGCAAAGTAACCCTCATCACCGGAGGTACCCGTGGTATCGGAAAAGGAATTGTCGAAACTTTTGCACAAGCCGGATCCCAGGTAGCATTCACTTACCGGTCTTCTTCTGCTGCGGCCGATCATCTGGTCAAATCCCTGGCATCTACCGGGGTGAATATTAAAGGATATGCTTCTGATGCTGCCGATTACCAGCAGGCCGAGGAGTTGGTCAAACAGGTTTTAGCGGACTTTGGAACCATTGACGTATTGATCAACAATGCCGGCATAACCCGGGATACCCTGATGCTACGGATGAGCGAGCAACAATGGGATGAGGTGATCCATACCAATCTGAAGTCGGCATTTAACCTGACCAAACAGGTTTTGCGGCCCATGATGAAAGCCCGGTCGGGATCGATCATCAACATGTCCTCGGTGGTCGGCGTATTTGGAAATGCCGGACAGGCCAATTACGCCGCATCCAAGGCGGGCATGATCGGATTCACCAAATCCATTGCTAAAGAAATTGGCTCACGCAACATCCGTTGCAATGCCATCGCACCCGGGTTCATCGAAACAGAAATGACTGGAGAGTTGTCCGAAGAAACCATGAAACAATATTTGCAAAACATTCCTTTGAACCGATTGGGCAAAGTGGAGGATGTGGCTCAACTGGCTCTGTTTCTGGCATCCGATGCCTCGGCATACATTACCGGTCAGGTTTTGAGTGTTTGCGGGGGCTTGAACATTTAGTCTTTACCTTTAACATTTAGTCTTTACTTAGCACCCGGGTTTTCAGAGATAGCTCATCCATTGAATTCTGGATCAGCTCGTCGTAATGCATGGTAATCTGATCCGGGTTGGCCAGCACCTGGGTGATGCTCACCGTGCGGACGACATTATCCCGGTTCATGACCAGGTCATTCGCCGGATCCCCGACCTTGCCGAATGCATGGAAAGCACGGATCGCTCGTGGATCGTAATCTTGATGTTTGGACAACCATTCACCAAATAACCGTTTGCGTTGCTCGCGAACCGGTATTGGATAAAGGGTACTGGAAGACCAAATGGACGGTTGGTGACTATCCAAAGATTTGACATGGAGGCACTCTTGTACATCCCAGCGGATTTCAACCAGATTAATCTTATCCCAAAGTACCAGGGTAAATGGTTCAATACCTCTGAAATCGTACTTATTGATGAAGTCTGAGGTCGTAGCGTACCGAAAATAATGGAGAGCCATTTGGCCCCGGCTTAATCGATACGGAGGGCGATGTGGATGTTTTTCGAATGCGCCGTTGAGCAAACACAACACCTTGCCGGACTCGCCAGCTGCAATCCAGGTACCGCCGGCCTTTACGTCTTTTGGAAAATAAACCCGTTCCAACTTCCCTTGTTCACTGGTTAAGTGACGCGGAGAACGGTCGGGAGCTTCATCACGATTGGAGGTAATAATAAAGCCTTCCGGTCGAGGCAGATAGGTCACCGTACACATCTTCCATTTGGTTTATAGGTCGCCCAGTTGAGGTCTAATAATCAGTTCTTCAATATCCGCGGAATCGGAGAGGCTAAGGATATTCAACACGATCTTGGCAATATCATCGGTCTCCACCAACCTTTCATAAGGAAATCCGGAACCGGCCCAGGATTCGGACCAGGTCGCACCGGGAATCAGGGCTGTCACTTTGATTCCTGTGGGTTTCAGCTCCTCCCGCAGCACCTTTGAAAATCCCAACATCCCGAATTTTGAAATCGAATAAGAGCCGCCATTCGGATAAGCCATAATGCTAGCAATGGATGCCATATTAATGATGTGACCGCGACGGTAGGGTTTCATCAGAGGCAGGATGGCCCGGGTTAGGTGGTACGCACTGTAAAGATTGGTTTCAACCATCTGCTCCAGAATCCCGTCCTCTTCTTCCGTTATTTTACCCGGAATAAAAATACCGGCATTATTGATCAGGACATCCACCCGATCCCATTGTTGTCGGATGAATGTTGCAAATTCCAGCACCTCCGACTTGTGACGAACATCGGCCACTCTGGTGAGAACCTCGGCTTGGGCATTTAAGGACTTCAATGATTCTTCAGCCCTGGCCAGATCATGCGCATTCCTTGAACAAATGGCGAGATCATAACCTGCAACCACTAATTTCTGAGCAATTGCCCACCCTATACCTTTGGTACCTCCAGTTATGATTGCTCGCATGATCTTTGATATGTATTACCTTTAACGTTCCTGCGGAAATTAATGAACCGAACTAGGAAGCTTCAGGTTTTAATGGTTTATTTGTCCGTCAAAGGTACGATCTGTAAATAAAGTAGCATGCTTAAACTGCTATCACATTTTGGCCGGTTCATCCTGATGCTAGGAAATGCGTTTGCCAAGCCGGAACGATGGTCGATGTATTGGAAGGAAACGGTGCGACAGATGTATGATATTGGCATCGGCTCTTTGGTCATTGTAGGTTTGATTTCAATATTTATCGGTGCGGTAACCGCCATCCAGTTTTCCTATCAATTGGATGGTACACTGATTCCGCGGTATTACATCGGATACATCGTACGCGACATTGCCATCATTGAACTGGCTCCCACATTTACTTGTCTGGTATTAGCGGGTAAAGTCGGCTCCAATATGGCGGCGGAACTGGGAGGGATGAGGCAAAAAGAACATATTGATGCCATGGAGATCATGGGTGTCAATACCGCCGGTTTCCTGATCATGCCAAGGCTTATAGCATCATTAACCGTGATCCCGATGCTGGTTGTACTGGCCGCATTTCTGGCCGTTGCCGGTGGATATTTGACGATGGTACCGACCCATTTTCTGGCCAGCGAGGAGTACATTCAGGGATTGCGTTCATTCTTTGTGCCATTTAACGTGACCCTGATGCTGGTTAAATCCTTCGTTTTTTCCTTCATCCTGACCTGTGTGTCAACCTATCATGGATATACCGTCACCGGCGGCAGCATCGAATTGGGAAGGGCAAGTACCCAAGCGGTCGTTCTGAGTGATATACTGATTATTCTTGCCGATTACGTCATTGCGGTGGTATTAACGACATAAGCTATGATCCGAGCGGAAAGAATATTCAAATCATTTGGGGACAACAATGTCCTGCAAGACATTAGCCTCACGTTCGATACCGGAAAGAACAATTTAATCATCGGACGAAGCGGCGCCGGTAAAACGGTGCTGCTGAAGATTCTGGTCGGATTGATGAAACCGGACGAAGGAACCATCTGGTATGATGACGTGGAATTTTCCAGCTTGAACAAACGGCAACTCAAATCCGTCCGGATGCAAGTCGGGATGCTCTTTCAGGGATCAGCCCTTTTTGATTCGATGACGGTAGAAGAAAATGTGCGGTTTCCCCTGGATATGTTTACGACCAATACCCGTAAAGAAAAAGAAACGCGGGTCAACTGGTGCCTGGAAAGAGTGAACCTGGCCGGATCCAACAATAAATATCCTTCTGAAATCAGCGGGGGGATGCAAAAACGCGTGGGTATTGCCCGGGCAATCGTTCTGAATCCTAAGTATTTATTTTGCGACGAGCCCAATTCCGGCCTGGATCCCAAGACAAGTATCCTGATCGATGAGCTGATCAACAGCATTACGGAAGAAAATCACATTACGACCATCATCAATACCCACGATATGAATTCAGTGATGGAAATCGGAGAAAACATTGCCTTGTTGCATCAAGGGCGGGTTGCGTGGATTGGGAATAAAGAATCGGTTCTTCACAGCGACAATGAAGACATGGAAGATTTTGTCTTCGCCTCACCTTTTCTCCAGCGCCTGCGTGACCAGGCAGCAGGAAATTCCTAAAAAATTATATTTTTCTATATATATAGCTTTTTTATATTTAAACTTCTTATTATATTTGAAGCGGAGAAGAAAAAAGCCCGAATTAGACTAGCTAATCCAGGCTCTCTAGACTAAGGTCTCAAAATAAGAAAACTACAAGTTGTCTGGGCAGTACAATATTGGATGAATGATTGTTTTTATTTAAAAGATGCAAGTTTTATGCCAAAAACTTGTAATATGAGTAAAATCGGTCTTCTTCTGATATTGTACGTTTCCCGGGCAAATTACCCACAGTAACGATTACCCTTTCCACCGGTAAAGATAGAGATTCTACTTTTCAATTTCAATTTTTTTAGGTACTTCTGTACCATGATATTTTCAGTCACCGGGCCGGAAAGTTCGGGTAAAACCACCCTTTGCCAAAGCATTCATTTGTCTACCAATTGGTTATGGATCCCCGAATACAGCCGTAGTTTTTTGCAGACAACCAGATCCGGCCCCACTTCCGAAATGATCCTGCGCATTGCCAGTGCCCAATCTCAAATCGAACGTCTGCTTTGTTTTCAGGAACACATCACCCTATGTGATACCGATGCTTACACCCTGGCAGTATGGTGGATGGATAAAATTGGTAAACCACTGCCGACGGTTCTGACATCCTGGTTGGAAACTGCCCGATTCAGGTACCAGCATGTCTTCTTATGCCAGCCAGATATCCCCTGGGAACAAGATCCGCTGCGGGAAGATGCGAACCGGCGATTTGAAATTATGGCGATCTACCAAAGACTTTTGAACGACCGGAAAATCAGGTACACCACCCTCAATGGCCAGAAAGAAGCGCGTTTGAACAAAGCAATAGCAACCATCAATGCAATCAATGCAGCAGATTCGTCTCGATCGCTACCCTCATGATGTAGTCGTCAGCCGTCATAAACAGCTCGGAAAAACTGCTGTTGAAATTACAGTTTGCGGTCGCCTGACCTGTACGAATAATCCCTAAAGGCTCTCCAGCTGGGTTAATGATCCATACACCCCCAGGACCGGTTGCAAAGAGGACACCGGAAGGATGGACCCGCATCCCATCCGGTAAGCCCGGATTACGCGAACCTACTTTGTCCGTGACATCCAGGAAGATTCTGCGATCCGAAACATTACCCAGGCTATCCAATGAATAGGCATACCAAACCGCCTTATCCGGATCCGAATTGGCCACGTACAGCGTACTTTCATCCGGTGACAGTGCGATGCCATTGGGCCGGCTTACGGTATCCAGCAAAACAACCTCACCCGGACGATCAACCCGGTAGATGCCCTGAAAGTCCAATTCCTTGGAACTATCCTGCATATTGTTGATCAACCCATAAGGAGGATCGGTGAAGTACATCCTGCCCTGGTGGTCAAAGACAACGTCATTCGGACTGTTGAACCGTTTCCCCTGATAGTTATCCGCAATGGTGGTGAATGTTGGTAGAGGGTTGGAAAATGGAGCATCCAGGCGAGCTACCCGGCGATCTCCGTGTTGACAAAGAACCAACCGACCTTCCGGATCCAGGGTTAGTCCGTTGGATCCCATCTCACCGGGACGGGGAATTTTACCTGTATAACCACTTGGCTTCAGCCATTCCCAGGATCCCTTGCCTTCCTGCCACGCGAAAATGGTATTCTCCGGGACATCGGAAAAAACATAGTAACCTTCGGTGGCCAACCAGGCTGGGCCTTCGGTCCAGTTATAGCCACTATCCAAAACTTCAATAACCGTTTCTCTGGCGATGTATTCATTCACGCGAAGATCCAGGCGATCAATCTCTCCAGTGACCGCGTACGGTCCGGAAGGCTGATCAGCGGTGGAAGAATCCGTTTTACATGCTGGCAGCAACAGAATGGATAGTAGTGCGATGTAAGCAAAATGCTTTAACATTCCATGCAATTTAATGGGATGGAAGTTACGCATTTCTGACCGTAATATTTCAGCTCAAAACGGGGTTACGATATTTCCCTTTCGATCGGCGGATGCGCACTGAAACCACTTTATATTCCGGACATTTAGCCTCTGAATCGTGGATATCGGAAGTCACGTTATTCACCATTATCTCCGGAAAATGGAAGGTAGTGCTGATGATTCCCCGATTCACTTCAGTCGTCAGTCGTGCTTTAATGTCCACCTTGCCCCGGGGGGATTCCACACAAACCATTTCCCCGTCGCCAATACCGTGTTCTTTTGCATCATCCGGGTGAATCAGGAGACAGTCTTCCGAGAGGATATCCACATTCCTGGTCCGCCTGGTCATTGCGCCGCAATTGTAATGTTCCAATTCCCGGTTGGTGGTTAGGATAAAGGGATAATCCTTTTCGTGAAGGGTGCGTTCCCTGGTTTCTTCAAACGCATGAAACTCAAACTTTCCCAATCCACGTTTGAAGGATTCCGTATGAATGATCTTGGAATCGCTTCCGTCCGGCGCTACCGGCCATTGTTTTCCATTGGTGCCCAGGTCCTCCCAGCGTATGCCGGCAAAGAAAGGGACGATGCCGGCGATTTCCTCCAAAACACCTTTCGCCGTATAATCCGCTTGCGGATAACCCATCCATCGCATCATTTCGACGATGATCTGACCATCCGGTTTTGTCCCTGCAAGTGGTTCGATAACATGATTAACCCGTTGAACACGTCTTTCACCATTGGTAAAAGTCCCATCCTTCTCAAGGAACGATGAAGCCGGTAACAGCACATCTGCGTATTTTGCCGTTTCCGTCATGAAGAGTTCCTGAACAACCACGAGATCTATCGCCTCCAGTGCACGGATCACTTTTTGTGTATTCGGATCGGTCTGGACGACGTCTTCACCAATGATCCAGATGGCTTTTAACTTTCCTTGTAAGGCGGCATCAAACATCTCAGGAATTTTATATCCGACCTGTTGAGGCAACTCGACGCCATAGTATTGTTCATAACGTTCCCGGATGCTCCGGTCGGTAACATCCAGATAACCGGCTCCCTGATGGGGCTGGACGCCCATATCTGCCGAACCCTG
>JAGQXC010000037.1 GCA_020436785.1 Saprospiraceae bacterium
AGTTCCTTCACCGCATGATCCACCGCACGGGCGGTTAAGGCCATGTAAGTGATGGAGGGATTCACGCACGATGATGAGGTCATGCAGGCCCCATCCGTGACATAGACATTGGGTACGGTATGGACCTGATTGTGCTTATTGAGTACCGACGTTTTGGGATCATGCCCCATACGTGCTGTACCCATCTCATGGATGCACTTGCCCGGAGCGCCTAAGTAATCAAAGGTGTAAATGTCTTTGCAGCCGGATGCTTCCAGCATGGCTGACGCATCGTTTTTCATATAATCCCGCATCGCGATTTCGTTGGACTTGAATTCGGCATCAAATACGATCAACGGTATTCCATAGGGGTCTTTTTCGGTGGCGTGTAAATAAAGCCGGTTGTCGTGGTCCGGCAGGCATTCTCCAAATCCATTCAGGGCCAGGCTCCAGCCGCCCGGTTCAAAGAGCTTATTTTTGAAATCGGCACCAATCCCGCCACCATTGATTCCTCCATCCCATCCGCTACGACCGGCACCACCCTGGTAACCAAAACCACGTAAGAAAGCATCATTTTTACTTCCAGCATCAATGTTGTAAAACCTTGGTATATAGATGCCATTGGGTCGCCGGCCTTTGTAATATTTGTCTTCCATCCCGGGGAACGATCCAATGGCGCCTACGAAGTAATGGTGGTCCATCAGGTTGTGTCCCAGCTCCCCACTGTCGTTGCCCAAACCATCCGGATAGCGATCCGACGTGGAATTAAGCAGGACGGCCGTGGAAGCCATGGCGGATGCACAGACAAAAATCACTCTGGCAGAGAACTCCTGCATTTCCTTGGTTTCGGTATCCACGATGCGTACCCCACTGGCATTACCCGTCTGCGGGTCATGAATAATGGAATGAACAATAGAGTGATTTCGGATGGTCAGGTTGCCTGTTTTTTCAGCTGCCGGCAGGGTAACCGACACACTGCTGAAGTAGGCAGAATAGGGACAACCCCGGTTGCAACGGTTACGGAACTGGCACGGACCGCGGCCATTCAGTTGTTCGGTAAGGTTTGCGACCCGGCCGATGGTAAATACCCGGCCTGGAAAGGTGGATTCGATTTTTTCTTTGGCCACCTGCTCGACACAGTTTAATTCCATGGGCTTTTGAAACTGACCATCGGGCAAATGGGCCAACCCGAGTTTTTCGCCGCTAACCCCAACATATTTTTCCACATAATCGTACCAGGGTGCAATGTCTTTGTACCGGATGGGCCAGTCCACACCGACACCTTCCTTCGCATTGGCTTCAAAATCCAGATCGCTCCAGCGGTAACACTGCCTTCCCCAGGTCAGCGATTTACCACCCGTCTGATCTCCACGAATCCAGTCAAAGCGCTTGTCTTCCGCATATGGATTTTCCAAATCGTTAATGAAAAATTGCTTATTGTATTCATCGATGAAGCCACTACGGTTCTGAACGTGAAATTTTTTACGGTCTTCTGCAGTTAATGCTCCGCGCATGGGCAAGTCCCAGGGATCGGTATTCATGGTTGGATAATCGGCGATGTGCTGTACCGGCCGACCACGCTCAAGGACCAGGGTCTTTAACCCTTTCTCACACAATTCTTTAGCTGCCCAGCCACCACTTACCCCGGATCCGATAACGATCGCATCGAAAGTATTTGTGTCATTGGTATTGAAATACATCGGATTGATTTATGATTTATGCTTTGGGATTTGAATCCCTGTTTTGGATTGTTGGATAAACTTAACGAAAAGTTTCGGTAGGATAAAAATAGTGCGGGGTGATGGCCTGCTAAATTCATCCGGAGTTTTCAGACTCCCGATTCGGAAATTCTGTTCTTGATCGGTAAATAATGACCATCCTGTCACGAAAATAGACTGAATCGTCCGGACTAACACTTGCTACTGAATACTTAATATTATCTTTAGGAAGATAGAATGAATGCTTTGCTCCTTAATACTGGTTGAATGAATCGCAAAGAAGCAATACACCTGATGACCGGAGGATCCCTCACCCTGGGCCTAGCGGGATCAGGATTTAAATGGCCTGCCATGACCCATACCACCTCCTTGAAAGGAAATATCAATCATTCAGCTTGTCGCTGGTGTTACGGTAAAATTCCATTGGACGACTTATGCCGTCAGGCCAAAGAAATCGGGCTGGTGGGAATCGACCTGCTCAAACCGGAAGAATGGCAGACCGCCTTCGATCATGGATTAACCTGTACCATGGCCTATCCGGAGTATTCCAGTCTGACGGAAGGCTTCAACGATCCCAAGATGCATGGCAAGCTCCAGGATTCCTATCGGAAAGGCATTGTGCTGGCTGCTGAAGCCGGGTTGAAAAATATGATCTGTTTTTCCGGCAACCGCAATGGCCTGGCAGATGATGCCGGTCTGGAGAATTGTGCCACAGGTCTCGAACCATTGGTTAAGCTGGCCGAACAGCACAACATTATTTTGCAGATGGAATTGCTGAACAGCAAAGTGAATCATCCGGACTACCAGTGTGACAAATCTCCCTGGGGGGTAGCGCTGGTGGAAAAGATCGGCTCCCCGAACTTCAAACTGCTGTATGACATCTACCACATGCAGATCATGGAAGGCGACGTCATCGCGACCATCCGCCAAAACAAAGATTATTATGGTCATTACCATACCGGCGGTGTGCCCGGAAGGCATGAAATCAACGAAACACAGGAATTGTACTATCCGGCGATCATGCAGGCCATCGTGGACACCGGTTTCCAGGGATATGTAGCTCAGGAGTTTATACCTACCGGTGATGATCCGATAGCCTCTCTCCGGCATGGAGTGATGACCTGCGACGTGTAAATTGTAAATCTTCTGGTGTCCTAAATACGGTTCCGTGGAGGCAGGTAACCCATACGTTGGCGGCGAAATGACGTGTTGACCAGGTAAACTCCGGCTAAAGTGATGCCTATTCCCAACAGCAGGAAGAAAGTAAGGATCTCTCCAAAAAAGAGCCAACCGGTGATCACTGCAACGACCGGATTGATGTACGCGTAGACGGATACCAGGTTCGTAGGCAATTGCTGTAAGGCATACACATAAGCGATAAAAGTAAATACCGAACTGATAATCGCCAGAAAGCCGATGGCGATCCAGGCATTGCCCGGAATATTTGCCAAGGGGATGACGTGCCCTGAACCATAAGAGACCAGAGATAAAAATGTGCCTGAAATCAGCATTTGTAAACCGATGCTGTAGTAAGGGTTGAATCGTTGCGCATAGGCTTTGGTATAAATGGTACCGAACGACCAGGCCCAGGTCGCCAGGATGGAAAGGATGATGCCGAGGAGGAACTCCAGATTCAAGAAGTCCGCCAGGTGTTCATAGAAAATGACCAGAATCCCACCGAAACCCAGGATCAAACCGAGGTAGGCCAGCCGGGGCAGCCTGTCCGGGTTGCGAAAAGTCTCGATAATCACCAGCCATAAGGGAAAGATGGCGCCGATGATGGCTCCCAATCCCGCCGATATGTATTTCAGCCCCCAGGTGTTCAGGCCATTGCTAATAACAAAATTTAACGCCGCCAGTAACAGAATGGGTGTCCAGGCCTTGCCTTTAGGTAGCGCATGACCGCGCAGACTGAAATAAATGAAATAAACCAGCCCGGCCAACAATTGTCTCAGTCCCGCCATTTGTAGCGGTGGCATGAAATTGACCGCCTCCTTGGAAGCAATCCAGGTGATGCCCCAAACAAAGCATACAAGGTATAAAGCCAGATAGGCTTTCAAATCGGGGTGAGCGACCCCCAGCTTACTAAACATCGCGCAAAGCTCGCTTTTCAACCGTTAATTCCGGTGAAAATTTTCATTACCTGCGCTGCCATTAAAACGGAATGCGAATGGTTTTCTAAATTAACCATCCCGAATAAATTAAATGATCATGAAAAGAATACTAATTGCCGTCGTACTGATCCAGGTGGGTTCGGTTCTGTTCAGTCAGGAGATCCCTCAAATTGACTGGGCGGCTTTGCAAAAAACCAAACCCTGGGAAGCGACCGAGGTTTGGGAGCCGGTACCGGCCAAAGTGACACCCGGTGTCTACACCTCTCCGCCATCGGATGCCATCGTGCTTTTTGATGGTAAGAATCTCGAACAATGGGTAACTCCGGAAGTGGATTATGGCGCCCGGATGGATGTGGTTGAAGCCATCCTGAAGAAGCGCATGAACGGATACAGCAAAGCCCCGGCAAAATGGGTGGTAAAAGATGGGGAATGCATTGTCAACCCGGGATCCGGAGCGATTGAAACGAAAACCGGATTTGGTGACATGCAACTTCACATCGAGTGGCTGTGTCCCACCGACCCGGGAAAAGAAGGACAGGCTTACAGCAACAGTGGAATCTTTTTCATGGGCCTCTATGAATTACAGGTCCTGAATTCTTATGAAAACAGCACCTATTCCAACGGACAGGCGGGTGCCATGTACAAGCAATCGATCCCTATGGTCAATGCGTCCCGTCCTTCCGGTGAATGGCAATCGTACGATGTGGTCTTCACAGCTCCTCATTTTAAGCGCGATGGGTCGTTGGAAAGTCCGGCTTATGTCACGGCTTTTCATAATGGTGTCCTGATTCAAAATCATGCGGAGCTGAAAGGTCCTTGTGTGTTTATCGGTAAACCTTATTATGTGGCCCACCCGGATAAAATGCCGTTGCTTTTACAAGATCACGGGGATAAGGTCAGGTATCGTAACATTTGGGTGCGTCCGTTGTAGTGTATGAAGATCCGGTAACATCCGGTACGATAGAGCTCGCACCCTTTCTGGACGGTTAGGAGAAAACCTGGTAGGTGATCAATGCCACCAAATAAGCCAGGCCGGTCATCATGGTAAACTGGATGACGGGCCATTTCCAGGTCCCTGTCTCCTTCTTCACCACCGCCAGCGTGCTGATGCATTGCATTGCAAGCACATAAAAGAGTAAGAGTGAGAGCGCCGTCGGCAGGTCATAGCGTGGCCGGCCGGTCACCTTATCCACCTCTTTGGCCATGCGATCGTGAATCGTCAACTCATCTTCCGCACTGCCCAGGCTATAGATGGTGGCCATGGTTCCCACGAAAACTTCCCTTGCAGCAAACGAAGTCAACAAGGCGATGCCGATCTTCCAGTCATATCCCAAAGGCCGGATGGCAGGTTCCATCCATTTACCAATGTGGCCGGCGTAGGATGCCTCCAGTTTTTGCGAAGCTACCAGATTTGCTGTAGCGGCATCGTCAAGCTTGCGTGTCTGTGCCATTTCGGTCGCCTGTGTTTCTGCCTTTTGCATTTCCTGCCCGGGTCCATAGCTGCTGAGGACCCAGAGAATCAGCGAAATAAATAAGATGATTTTTCCTGCTTCCAATATGAATGAACGCACGCTTTCAAAAACCATTAAGCCTACATTGCGCAAATTGGGCACCTTGTATTCCGGTAAATGGATCATCAGGTAACTGGATCCCTGGGATTTCATGGTCCGCGATAACAGTAGGGAAACCAGCAGGGCCACCAGGATGCCCAATGCGTAAAGGCCCATGAATACCAATCCCTGTGCATTAAAAATTCCCAATACCGTTATCGGAGGAATTACAAAGGCCACCAGTACGGCATACACGGGAATACGAGCCGAACAGCTAATAAATGGGGTTACCAGAATGGTGATCAACCGCTCTTTTGGATTACTGATCGAGCGGGTAGACAGAATGGCTGGAATGGCACAAGCTCCGCCGGAAATCAGAGAAATCAAGCTCCGCCCGTTCAATCCAAACCGTTGCATGATCCGGTCAAACATGAATACTGCACGAGCCATGTAACCTGACTCTTCCATCAGTGAAATAATGAAAAATAAAATGGCAATCTGCGGAATAAAAACCAGGATCCCGGCAATGCCCGGGATCATGCCATCGATGAGCAAGCTCGACCACCAGGTTGGCGGTAACGAAGCGCCCAGGGTTGAGGAAGCGTAACCAAACGCTGACTCAATCCATTCCATGGGATAAGTTGCCCAACTGAACACCGCCTGGAATACCACGACCATGGAGATCAAAAAGAACAAGGGTCCGGCGAACCGGTGGGTCAATAGACGGTCCGCCTTATCGGAGGCATTTTCAAAGTCCGGATTTTTTGATTTAACCTCATGCAGGATCGGCTCAAAGGTATCAAACCGGTGCATGGTGTCATCGATCTGCGATCGCAGGGAATTAAAGTGATGATCCGTACACCAACCCGAGATGTGATCTTTTTCAACCTTGGAGTGGTGATCCAGATGTTGATGGTGGTGCATGCACAACAGTGAATGATAGGCATTGGTATATCCGAATTCCTGATGCATCCAGTCAACCGCTTCCTGTTCGGAAGTTGACAATTGGTAAAAAGCATTTGCCGGCGGCTGCAGGGATAATTTTTGGCCGGTTAGCGCTACGATCCGTTGCTTAAGTCGGTCGATGCCCGCTCCGGTTCGACTGCTGACGGGAATCACTTCCACCGTTTGCAGCCTTTGTTCCAGGGCTTCGATGTTCAACCGGTATTTTTGCCGGTCGGCGAGATCCATCATGTTAAGGACCAGAATCATGGGGAATCCCAGATCCCTGACCTGTGTGAAGAGCAGAAATTGCTTCTCCAATTGCGTGACATCGGCGACATAAACTACCAGATCAGGGTAATGGGCATCTTCGGGATCCAGCAGCACATTGGTCAGGATGTATTCATCCCCGGCGGTTGCATGAAGACTATAGGCACCTGGCAGATCCACGCAGGCAATCTGGCGCGTAATCTTACCGGTTTTTATCGCGACCGTAATACCCGGATAGTTGCCGGTACGCTGGTTCATTCCAGTGAGCTGATTGAATAAGGACGTTTTTCCACTATTGGGATTTCCAACCAGGGCAACGGTTTTAATTTCCTTCTGCTTAGCAACCTCCGTCAGCATGCTCCTTTATTCGAAAATAATGTTTTGCAATTCGTCCTGACGAAGTGCCAGGCGTTGTCCATCCACTTTCACATAATAGACTTTGCCAAAGGGAGCTTTACGCAAAATATCCACCTTGCTTCCGGGCAATACGCCCATGGCCATCAGCTTGGTGCTTTTGGGATCTTCAAGCAATCGGGCGATCCGCAGACCCCGCTGGGGAAGTGTATCCGGAAAGTTTTGCTCCAAGACTTATTCTTATTTAGACAAAATCCAAACAAAAGTAAAACTAATTCCTTAAAGTAGGTATTTTTTCCACATGATTCGTGTCATGGTTAGACACCCGGCAGACTGACCGACCGCACGCTTTGCCCGTGGAATATGCGTATCTTTAGGGCCAATCAGACCAAGATCCATGAATGTATTGATGGTTTGCCTGGGTAATATCTGTCGTTCACCCATGGCGGAAGGCATATTGAGACATAAGGTTACTCAATCCGGATTGAATTGGAAAGTTGATTCAGCAGGCACCGGAAGCTGGCATGTGGGCGATCCACCGGATGACCGCGCCCGCGCCACCATGCGATCGCACGGGCTGGACATCTCTGATTTACGGGCCAGACAATTTTCACCGCAAGACTTTGACCGCTTTGATCTTATTCTGACCATGGACCAGGAAAACTACCAGCAAGTCATGCAACATGCCCAATCCGAAGCCGACCGTAATAAAATCCATCCCATTCTCAATTACGCTTATCCGGGACAAAACCGCTCGGTTCCGGACCCGTATTTTAATGACCGCTTTCAGGAAGTGTATGCGTTGTTGGATGCCTCTTGCGAAGCCCTGATCCGGGCTCACCAATGAGCCGTCCGGTAGCTGTGATCGGGGCCGGGACCATGGGTAGTGGCATCGCCCAGTTGGCTGCCCTGGCTGGCGAAAGGGTCCTCTTATACGATGTGGAGCCCAACCGCAGTGCCACCGCCTTAGAAAACATCAAGGGCTTTCTGGATAAGATGATAAAGAAAGGACAAATCAGTGTGCATGCCGCCAAGGCAACCGGTAACCGCATTCAACTGATTTCCTCTATGGCAGCCTTGCAGGAAGCCGGGTTGGTCATCGAGGCCATTGTTGAAAATCTCGAAATAAAAAAAGAATTGTTTCAGATTCTCGATGCCCAAAGCTCTCCGGAAACCATTCTGGCAACCAACACGTCATCCCTCTCGGTCACAGCCATTGCAGCAGCCTGCAAGCACCCAGAACGTGTCATCGGCACCCATTTTTTTAACCCGGCCCCGCTGATGTCACTGGTAGAGGTCATTCCTGGTTTGCGGACCCGTCCCGCTACGGTCGGAACAGTCATTCATCGGCTGCAGCAATGGAAAAAATCGCCGGTTGCCGTTAAAGATACCCCGGGCTTTATCGTCAACCGGGTCGCGCGCCCTTATTACAGTGAGTCCATCCGACTGTTCGAAGAAGGGATTGCCACGGTAGAAACCATTGATGCCGCGATGCAAGCTGCCGGATTTCCGCTGGGTCCCTTCCTATTAATGGATTACATCGGTAATGATATCAATTATGCGGTAACTGAAAACATGTTTAATGCCTATTACGGTGAACCCCGCTACCGGCCAAGCATTACCCAATTGAGACTGGTGGAAGCCGGCCGCCTGGGACGGAAATCCGGGCATGGATTTTACCCATACCCTCAGGATGATTTGCCGCAACCGGATCCTGATCCCGCCATCCGTAAACGCATCGTGGATCGCATCACCACGATGCTTGTGAATGAGGCGGCAGATGCCTGGTATTTCGGTATTGCGGGGGCATCCGGGATTGATGAAGCCATGCAATCCGGAGCCCGCTATCCGATCCGTTTATTGTACCAATGTGTCAAAAATGGCGTCGATCATTTTATCCGGCAACTGGAAGAATGGCAACACTTTTATGGCGAGGATAGATACCGCGTTAGTCCCGGACTGCGAATGATTGGTGAAAAGCTGGAAAATTTTTATACAGAAAAGCCGCGGTTGTGAAATTTTTTAGCACGGCGAACAGTTATTACAGTATCTTTGAAGGAAGATTGGTTGGCTAAAGCTATCAGACAAACAGAACGAAATAAGGTAGAACCAAATCGGGAAGTTACTTAGCTAATTGCACTTACCATTTTTGTGTACTTTTTTGATTTCTTATTTTCTTAAATATTTTTCAATATGAATCTTTTTGTAGCTAAGTTAAGTCCCGATACGACTCAGGATGACTTGCAACAGTTGTTTGAAACCTTTGGCGTCGTAAACAGTGCCAAGGTAATCATGGATCGGGAAACCGGTCGTTCTAAATGCTACGGTTTTGTTGAAATGGCTACCCAAGCTGATGGCTTGCGGGCTATTGAAAGCCTGAATGACAATGATTTCCAAGGAAGTGTCATTGTTGTTAAGAAAGCAGAACCTCGTCCGGACAACCAACAACGCCGTCCATTCGGTGGCGGTGGTCAACGTCCATTCCGCTCCGGTGGGGGTGGTTATGGCGGCGGCAACCGTTTTGACCGCGGTGGCGATCGTGGTGGCGATCGTTTTGATCGCGGAGACCGTCGTTCGTTTGACCGTGGTGACCGTGGTGACCGCAGAAAATTCTGAAACGACTTTACGTAAAAGTATAGAGTGGGCTCCTGATATTTTCAGGGGCCTTTTTTTATTTTACCACCCACGGAGAGGGAAAAGACCGGTGCCGCCGGAATCGGATCATTGCACCGTTTTCCAATTCCCCCGGCATCCACTTCCAAGACGAATACCCATTTTTTTCCGGATGCCCAGCCGGGTTAGTTAAAGTCCTTCCGGTAGCCGGTAGATACTTTGCTCCAAGATTGACGCACCTCGAATATGTTTGAACAAGTAATAACTTTATTCCACCCGTTTGCGGGAAAGTGCTTCCGGATCATCTCCCGCAGCGATCGGCTGGATCCAATACGAAAACGAATAGTTCTGATAGGGAATCCGGTATTTTTCCAGAGGCAAGGCCCCCCAACTATTGATACAGCCCAGGCCCATCTGACGTAAATCGATGTGAATCGTCGTGAAAGGTTCCGCCTTAAGATCCGAACTGTGCGTCTGGGTCTTGTGGATTCCTCCGTCCAAGTCAGCGATCGTATACGGTAAGGCCGTACCGTCAATGAGTTCATCACCATGGACCAGGATGCCATTTCCAGCACGGTCCGTAACAGTGAACCAGCGCATATCGACGTGATTGCCCGTCTCTTGTGGCCGGATGTAAGCATGCGGTATGTCTTTGACCGGCAGACTGTAAAGACCTAATAAGGCCGCCCACTTGCGATCGGGATAGGTCTCCATCGGTCCCTGACCATACCAGGAAAACTGATTCAGTGACTGGGGCGCCGTAAATTGCACACCAATCCGTGGTATCATCGGATAGTCTCCCTGGATGGCTGCAAAATCGTTATCCACTTGCAAACTGCCGTCACCATAAAAGTGATAGGTGGAAACCCAGGTCGCATCCCCACCCAATAACTGGTAATGAGCAACCACCCTGGCCGATCCTGCATCAAGAGAATAGGTCACCGAGTCCAATTTGGCTTCTTTGCCGGCGTTTTTCCATACCATCAATTTCTCCGCCAGATTGGCACCGTAATCATTATCCGTGGGAGCCCGCCAGAATTCAATGGCCGGTCCCTTCTGTAAATAATCCTTACCATGGACTTCATACCGAACCATCTCGCCGTTCGTACGATCCCAGGCAATGGTTACCCCAGCGGATTGCAGGATGATGCGTTGTGGGTTGGACAGATCCTTTAATGCCGGTAAAGTGGCTTCCCGGATGAATTGGTGTGGTGGTAGCGGACTCAAAGCAAGTTGCTCCCAGGCAACCGTATGTCCCGCGGGTAACAGTTCAGTGGCCTCTTTCAGGGCCGCTTCAATGGTCACCACATATTCGGCGTCCGGGTTGTTGTGCGCCGGCAAGGTGATCGGAAGGACCTTGCGTTGACCGGGTTCCACAATAGGCATTTGCCAGTTGCCTGATCCAATTGGTTTACCGTTTTCCAGCAACGTCCACACCAATTTTAAGTGGTCCAGGGTCCGAAATGAATATTCATTATAAATTTCAATGGCGGATGTCTGACTGTTGGCCCAGGAAAACCAAACCGGCTGATAGCCTTTCTTTGCTTCCCAGGCATGGGGATTGAGGGTCCGGTCAGGCTGTACCAATCCATTGCATAAGAAATTGCCATCACTCGGCGTACCCGGAGGTCCGTAGTCACCACCATAAGCCCACATGGTGGAGCCATCCGGCAGGGTCTTGAGAAATGCCTGATCCACCCAGTCCCAGATGAATCCTCCCTGCGCCCGGGGACGGCTGCGGAAATAATCCCAGTATTCTTTAAATCCACCCAGGCTGTTGCCCATGGCATGTGCGTATTCACATAAAATGAGGGGCCGATCCGGGTATTTATTCATCAGGCGGTCCATTTCCTCGGTCCAGGGATACATGGGAACCATGATGTCGGTATTCCATTCTACCCCTTGATTTTGTCCCCATCCATAAATGGTTCGCTCGTATTGAACCGGTCGTTCCTGCTCATGGGCTTTCAGCCATTCATAACAGGCATAAAAATTTACGCCATTACCAGCCTCGTTGCCCATGGACCAAATGATGACGCTGGTAATGTTTTTATCCCGTTCATACATCCTGCGGATCCTCGCCAGGTGGGCCTCCCGAAACCTCGGATCATTGCCCAGCGTGCGGTCCAGGGCATATCCCATTCCGTGGCTCTCAATATTCGCTTCATCAACGACATAGAGCCCATATTGATCACATAATTCATACCAGCGTGGGGCATTGGGATAATGGCAGTTGCGGACGGCATTGATGTTTAGTGATTTCA
>JAGQXC010000378.1 GCA_020436785.1 Saprospiraceae bacterium
CGAAAGAAAGGGTTGCTAAAAGACTCCTACATACAATCACTAATCGATGACCTTTCCATGGATACTCTGATGATGGGAAGAATGGTAAAAATCAATCGTGAAGCCTTATCCGCGGTAAAGCGCCAGCAACAGCGGTTTCTTGGACCTGAAACACCAATAGATACGCTGATCCAAATCGCAAGGTTTGAATTTGATCCGGAGGTAAATAATCGGATTCAATACAACCGAAATACACTGAATACCTTAATCGCATCAGGAAATATCGACCTCTTCAACAAGGAAATGAACAAGTTGCTAATGGCGCTGATTTCATCCCAGGAAATTGAGCGTGAGAATTCAAATTATTATTTGGAAATCTATTCATCAAAAGTATCCCGATTTTCAGATATCTATCCAGTGACCGGGCACATGGGCTCAGCTATTGTCGACGCGATCTGGAGGGATGCAGATCGAATGGGATTGGCATCCGGATTCATCAGCCTTACGGATATTAAGGGGTTTGTTCATGCTGCTTTCATTGGTGAAATGCAAAAACTTAAGAATCAGACGATAGAAATACTGGACCGATTAAATGACAATAAATAATACTTGTCACCCACGTCAGCGAATCCAGGGCTGATCGTTTGAATTAATTGAATGGACAGTGCTTACCTGTTTGACAAACATTTCTTCGGTGAACCTCTGAGCCGACTAATCCTAAATTACTGGTAAAAAACCCAGGTTAGCCCGGATCTGTCAACCAGCTATTTAGGACTGGATTACCTTGTAACCAGGATCTGTGGTGTCCTTTGCATGGTAGATGGATTGGTGAAGAATTTCCGCGAACCAACTTGATCCCCGCCTGTTTACTAATCAGAATTCACGAATGATGGAAGAAAACGAATACCACGAAGTCGAGGAAACGTCGAATAAGCCCTTACCCGCCGGGAAAGTATTGCCGAGTAACCTGAACATCATCCCCCTATTTAAAAGGCCAATATTTCCAGGGATCGTCATCCCGATGCTGATCGACCGGAAAGAAGACATTGAATCGGTGCAAAACGCCCTGGATAAAGACAATGGAAACATTGGGCTGGTTTATGTGAAAGATCAGCAAGAGGATGAGATCGACTATTACGATATGGGTACCATTTTCCATGCCTTTCGTTCGAATCCCTTGCCTAACGGGAACCTGCAGATCCTGGGTCAAGCCGTTAAACGATTCAAGAAAAAACGCGTTTCGCTGGTGGTGCCAAGACTCCGCTGGGAGGTGACCTACCATGATGATCCCCAGGATAAGCCGAATACGGAGCTGAAGGCCTATATGCTGGCCATCAGTACCCAGGTCAAAGAGCTACTTCAACTAAATCCCACCTTCAAAGAGCAGGTCAATCAATTGGTTTCCCAGCTCAATTACGATACTCCGGGTTTGACCATGGACCTGATCTCCAACCTGTTGACGACAGACAGCGATGATTTGCAGGCATTGCTTGAAAAACTCGATCTCCAGGAACGGGCTCAGTTCCTGATGGAACTCTTGCGGGAAGAATACGAGGTGGCCAAGATCCAGCAGAAGATCAATGATCAGATCAATGAGAAGGTACAGCAACAACAGCGGGAATTCTTCCTGCGCGAACAGTTGAATGCCATCAAAAAGGAATTGGGGCTGGAGAAGGACGAAACAGAAAATGAAGTAGAACAGCTTCAGGAGAAACTGTCCGGTAAAAAACTGCCTCCCGAAGCCCAGAAAGTGGTCGATGAGGAGATCCAGAAAATGCAGGTCCTCAATCCGCAGTCTCCGGAATACAACGTCACCCGCAATTACCTCTCCCTCATTGCCGATCTGCCCTGGGGTGTCTTCTCCAAAGACAGTGTGGATATTAAAAAGGCGCGCCGCATTCTTGATCGTGATCATTACGGACTGCAGGATGTGAAAGACCGCATCCTGGAATACTTGAGTACCATCATCAAGCGGGGACGCATCGGTGGTTCGATCATCTGCCTGGTGGGACCTCCCGGCGTCGGTAAAACCTCCATCGGAAAGTCCATCGCATCGGCACTAAACCGCAAATTCTTCCGGTTCTCGGTCGGGGGGATGCGCGACGAAGCGGAGATCAAAGGGCATCGACGTACTTACATCGGTGCTATGCCCGGCAAAATCATCCAGAGTCTCAAACGGGTGGAAACGGCCAACCCGGTCATCATGTTGGATGAGATCGATAAGATCGGCATGTCCTTCCAGGGGGACCCTGCCAGTGCACTGCTGGAGGTGCTGGACCCGGAGCAGAATCAGGAGTTCCTGGATCACTACCTGGATATTCCGTTTGACCTCTCCAATGTCCTTTTTGTGACCACGGCCAATCAATTAGACACCATTCCCGGGCCCTTGCAGGACCGGATGGAAGTCATCCGGTTGTCGGGCTACATCATGGAAGAAAAGGTAGAAATTGCCCGCAAGTACCTGGTGCCCAAACAATTGGAGGCACATGGGTTCAAGCGTAATGAGATAACATTTACCAAGACCGCCCTTAAATACATCATTGACAACTACGCCCGCGAAGCCGGGGTGCGTAACCTGGAAAAACACATCCGGCGGATCATCCGTAAGGCGACTCTGGCGCTCGCCGAAGGGCAGGAAGCGGATTTGCATATCGATAAAGAAGATGTTGAGAAGTTTCTGGGCAAGCCCATCTTCCACACCGAACAATTGTATGATAAACCCATTCCCGGCGTCGTATTGGGACTGGCCTACACCTCCTATGGAGGCGCCACCCTGTACATCGAAGCCGCCGCCATTAAATCAGCGCGCAGTGGTTTCAAGCAGACCGGCCAGTTAGGCAGTGTGATGCAGGAATCCTCCGAGATTGCCTACAGTTATGTGCGATCGGTGATCAGCCACGATGAACGCTACGCGAAATTCTTTGATGAGAATTTCATCCATTTGCACGTGCCTGCCGGCGCAACGCCCAAGGATGGACCTTCAGCCGGGGTGACGATGGCACTGGCATTGTATTCACTCGCAGTTAATAAAGCCGTAAAACCAGGCATTGCCATGACCGGAGAGTTGTCCCTCACCGGGAAGGTTTTGCCCATCGGCGGTGTCCAGGAAAAATCCATTGCCGCCAAGCGAGTGGGCATTAAAGAACTCATCTTCCCATTTGAAAACAAAAATGATTTTGACACGCTCCCCGATTATGTCAAGAAAGGGCTGAAGGTTCATTTTATTAAAAACTTTGGAGAGCTGCTTGACATTGCTTACCGGGGTAAGCCGCCCGTTGCCGATGCCTGATTAATTGATGACAACCTTGACAGTCCTGATGCCGTCATCGTTGGACAGTGACAACAGGTAAAGCCCGGAATGGAGATGGTGCAGAGGTAAGGTTACCGACCGTGAAGTTGGTACTTCCGTAGGCTGTTCCCAGAGCAGTCTGCCATCCAAAGCATGTAGTTGCAGGTCAAAAGTTCCTTCAAGTCTGCTGGAAAAATACAAATGAATGGTATTCGTGGCCGGATTGGGATAAACCGTAAAGGTGGGAATCGCCGGTAAACCGGGTTGACGACTTGAAGACAATCCATCTCCCAATAAAGCCCGGGTAAGATCCAGGAATATTCCGCCGAAACCCTGGTAATTATATCCTCCGGTATACGCCATTCCGGAATTGCTGTTGTCGGTATTGGTGGTTATCGTTTCGATGGTTGGCTCAATTTCGGTGTCTTCATGCCATTCATTCCAACTGGTAATCATAATCATATTATGCTCAGAATCAATATACGGGCGGGATACCTTAATGGCATTCTTAAAAACCGAAGTGGGCAATTCTTCTTTTGCCAATTGGCGTGGAAATACAAATCCGCCTTCTAATTCACGGTTGTTGAAGCCTGGATAGACATCCGGGATGTAAAGCTTATTTAAAGCCATAAGTTCTTCCTGACGAGAAGCATTGGCTTTAGCCAACCGGTTCAGGAAGTCAACATCATCCGGATATTTACCTGCAGGAACCCCTTGCAAAGGGATGTAAGGGGAAGCTCCGTCCATCGGTTTCAGATGGTCCACATCGGCAACTCCATAGAGGTTCATATCTCCAATGAGAAAGAGTTCGATCCCCTGAGCAGATAATTCCTGACGGACCTCTGTGATCGTTTGCTGGTAATTACCGGCGTAGATGTGCTCCAGATACAGAAAGACCACGGGTTTACCTTCGATCGTCAGGTAGTTCGGTTCATGAAAGTAGGTATCCGCCAAATAAGAAAAGTGCTCCTTAAAATAGGGGCTGTTCACTTCATTAAATTCAATGCGGCCATTCTTGAGTCCCAGGATTGCCGATTCGTAATAAACCGCAAACTTCAGGTTCCGTTGGCGAATTGGTGGTACAATGTTCTCTTTGAGGACTACATCCTCGCGGGAGTCAGGCCCCCACCAGGAAGATACGATGAAATCGATCCCTGCTTGTTCCATCCAATCGAAATGCTGGTTAATCACAGAAGTCGATGCACTTGAATAGTGACCTAAAAAAGGTGGTTGAGGAGGTTCCATAAAATAACGGGCATAGGCGCCAGGCCAGAGGTGATGGTCCAGCTCCGGTTGGTACCAAGGGTAATAGTAGACCCCGGTTTGGTAATCAACCCGGTCTATCGTCCGGGTGACCGTAAGCCCGCTCGGCAACCCGGCATGTCCTTCCTGGTCGGTTGCAGTGACGAGATAATAGTACAAGGTGTTTTCATCGATATCCATGTCCTCCCAGGTCTGGGTTCCTGCATCCACTTCGGTAATCCGGGTAGATGGTTCGGCATCCAGGTCCGCATTGGTAGAGCGATAAATGAGATATGAATTGGCATTGGCAACCGGCTTCCATTCCAAACGGATGGAATGTTCAAGTCCATAACTACGAAAACCAGACGGAGCAGCTAAGGGAATAAAACCAATCGGTGCGGTTGACGTCAACAGCGTTGTATTTCCGTAGCGGCGTGCATTGTTTTGGTTGCGGCTTTTATCGATAACCAGAGAGCTGCTGGACAATTCAAAATCCAGGTATAATTCAAGGTTGGACTCATTACCGGATAACGTGCTGTGCATCCGGGAACGAATCTCTGCCGGCGTAAGGACTTTGCTCCAAATCCGGATTTCATCCAGTTGACCCTGCAGGCGGAAGGAAGCTCCGGGATAGCCCAAAAACTCCCCAATTCGCAACGGTGGAGTGGATTTGGCATCGTATTCTCCGGATGGGACATTTGCGATCAACGCCCCATTTTCATAGACTTTGCTGGAGTCTTTAGCGAAGACATAGGCATAGTGCGTCCAACGTTTACGGTCGACTCCGGGAAAGGCATGCACCTCATTCGCTGGCAGGTAAAAACAGAATACAGGTAAAGGGAAGTCACTGCCTGCCATCCGAATGTTCACCCCTTTGTTGTCTTCCCTTTTGTCGAATAGGGTTTGTTCTCCATCCGGGGTGTCTCCCGGGGATTCCACATACAACCAAAATTCAATGGTCATTTCGTTTGATTGCAGGCTGGGTTGATTGGGAATTTCTAAATAATCTCCCTGATGAGAAAACCGGATGGCCTTCTGGGCTTCGATCCGGATGATCAGCGGACTGCAGGTCATCAGGGAGATAAGGATTATGCCTCTAATCGATAAGGTCAGTAAATGAATGGTGAGCTGCTTGTTCTGAGACATAGATCCCTGGAGTGTGTCCTTTAAGGTACACAATTCAAACTAAAAACAACGTGGTCGAACCTGATCCTCTCCCGGCTAATTAAAGTATTTTATCGGAAGGTTGGTCCATCAGGCAGAACTAGGAGCAGCGTATTTAAAACAACCTAAGCTGGGTATTCGGAGGGGTTGATTCTTTATCCGCTTTGTCCATCACCGTGCGACCACCGAACCGGTTTTTATTGTCCCATTCTTCCTGGATGAATGACGCATAGTTTTCCGGGGCAGGTTGAAAATTTTTCTCGATTTCCCGGCTGCGGTCATGCAACTGTTTCAGTGCTTTCAGTTTGTCGGAGTGTCCGATTTTGGCCTTCTGAACAGCCTGGTCCAGTATGCGGATGGACTCATCGTACACCTTCAAGGGAACTGGAAAGGGATGGCCGTCTTTTCCTCCATGCGCAAAGGCGTAACGGGCGGGGTCCCTGAACCGGCTTGGGGTGCCATAAATGACTTCAGATACCAGGGTCAGGGATTGCAATGTTCGTGGACCCAGCCCGGGGATCATCAGTAGATCTTCGAAACCGGAGGGTCCCTGCTCGTGGGCCAGGGCAACCACCGATCCCAATCGCTTAAGATCAAAATCGGTTAGTCGTACGTCGTGGTGCCTGGGAAGGTGAAGTTTTTTAATTTCCGGCAAGAGCCGGGAGGGGTGTTCTTTACCCAGTTCAAGCACTTGATTCCGGGTATTAAAGGCATCGTGATGGGTCAAATTAAGGATTAATCCCTGATTGAGTCCACACACTGCCGCATGCGGTTCTTCAATGAAGGAGGTCAAACCCGGTCCATGCCAGTGATAGCGGCGTGCATAACCCGAAGCATTGTTCATTCCTTGTTGGACGACGGTCCATTTCCCCTCGTCGGTGACCAGAAATGCATGCAGGTAAAGTTGGAATCCATCCTGTATGGCGGTATTATCAACCTTGGCGGTAAGCTTACTGGCTTTCACCAAAGCGGTCCCATCCAGACTTAGGCGGTCGGAAAGTTCCAGGAGTTCTTCTGGCGTCTTTCGGGAATGTTTGCCCCGTCCGCCACAAACGTAAATACCAAGATCACCGCTGCGGGATTTCAATCCTTTTTTAAGTGCACCAATGACGGAGGTGGTGATTCCCGAAGAGTGCCAGTCCATACCCATCACACATCCCAATGATTGAAACCAGAATGGATCGGCCATCCTTCGTAATACCTCATCTTTTCCGAATTCGTAAACCACGGATTCAATGATCGCTCCACCTAAGTGTGCCATGCGATCAGCCAGCCAGGCCGGGACGCGCCCGCCGTGAAGGGGAAGATCGGAATAACCACTGCGTTTCATGATCGATCGGAATGTCGATTTATTTACGAACGTAAAAGACCGGTTATTGGTTTTGAAATCCCGGACCGGTCAGGATATGGCCCGGCCGGTTTCCGGTATGTTTGCCTTGCCGGACAACCACTTGACCGTTAACCAATACATAACTGAATCCGGTACTGTAGGCATGCGGATGCTCGAAAGTTGCCAGGTCATTCACCTTTTCCGGATCAAAGATGACAATGTCGGCTGCGTATCCCGGCAAGAGCAATCCTCGGTCTTTTAAATTAAATTTGCGGGCGGGTAATGAAGTCATTTTGCGGATCGCATCTTCCCACGTTGTCACATGGTGGTCTCGGATGTATCTACCCAAAACACGGGCATTGGTTCCATAAGCACGGGGATGAGGCGCTCCAATGCCATAAGC